>NZ_JABMCW010000042.1:0-25563 GCF_013179705.1 Pseudomonas sp. CM25
CCATGGCATTGAATACCGGGGCCGAGAGGGCATCGACACCTGGCATCAGCAGGCCATGCACATGGTGCAGGCCACGCGCGCGAATGCCTGCCAGCACCGGCTGGTAGTCATCGGCGCCATGCTGCAGGGCGGCCAGCTCGCGATCACGTAGCTCCACGGTTTCACGCTCGGGCAGGTAAGCGGCGAACACCAGCCCGGTCGATGATGTGAGCAGCGGCAGCACCGAGCCCATCTGCGTCACCACGGTAACCGCGCGTACTGCCGGCTCGATAGTGACCACCGTCGCGCCCTGGTTGCCCCACACCGCAATGAAGCAGCTCTCGTTCAACTCGTCGCGCAATTGCGACAGCGGCAGCGCGGCAACCTTCAGTACATCGATGCTGCCCAGTGCCGCCAGCCCCACGCGCAACGCTTCGCGTCCAAGGCCGTAATGGTTGGTGGCTGCATCCTGTTCGGCAAAGCCGCTGGCGATCAGTGCCTGCAGGTAGCGGTGCACCTTGCTTGCAGGCATCTGCACATGTTCGGCCAGGCGTGACAGCGAGGTGGAGGGGGACAGCTCGGCAAGGGCCTTGAGGATGTCGGTGCCGACCTCCGCCGAGCGAACTTTCTGCTTGCCGTTGTCGGTGGGGGAGCTGGCTTTGGCCATGGACATCTTCTTCCGGATTCTTCAAGTGGGCCTTTATAGCTTGACGCCAGTCGCGTAGCAAATTACGTTATTCGTAATCTGATTACGATAAAAACAATGCAGACGCGCTGCCACCCCGTCACGGGCCAGCAGCCAGCTGCCAGCAACGGCTCGGCCAGAGCCCGGAGGCATCGATGAATCGCGATATGTCACCCGACCTTCACTACCTCAGCGGCTTCGGCAACGAGTTTGCCAGCGAAGCGCTGCCGGGGGCCTTGCCGGTCGGGCAGAACTCGCCGCAGAGGGCGCCCTATGGGCTGTATACCGAGTTGCTCTCGGGTACGGCGTTCACCATGGCCCGCAGCGAGCTGCGCCGCACCTGGCTGTATCGCATTCGCCCGTCTGCATTGCACCCGCGTTTCGAGCGCCTGGCGTGCCAGCCGCTGAGCGGGCCGCTGGGTGACATCAACCCCAACCGCCTGCGCTGGAGCCCCCAGCCAATCCCTGCCGAGCCGACCGACTTCATCGAAGGCTGGCTGCCCATGGTGGCCAACGCAGCGGCGCAAAAGCCGACCGGCGTGAGCATTTACATCTACCGCGCCAACCGCTCCATGGAGCGTGTGTTCTTCAACGCCGACGGTGAACTGCTGGTGGTGCCGGAGCATGGCCGCCTGCGTATCGCCACCGAACTGGGCGTGATGCAGGTCGAGCCGCTGGAGATCGCGGTGATCCCGCGCGGCATGAAGTTCCGCGTCGAACTGCTGGACGGCCAGGCCCGTGGCTATATCGCCGAAAACCACGGCGCCCCACTGCGCCTCCCGGACCTTGGCCCGATTGGCAGCAATGGCCTGGCCAACCCGCGTGATTTTCTCACCCCGGTGGCGCATTACGAAGAGGCCGAGGGACCGGTACAACTGGTGCAGAAGTATCTCGGCGAACACTGGGCCTGCCAGCTGCAGCACTCGCCGCTGGACGTGGTTGCCTGGCACGGCAGCAACGTGCCGTACAAGTACGACCTGCGCCGCTTCAATACCATTGGCACGGTCAGTTTCGACCACCCGGACCCGTCCATCTTCACCGTGCTGACCTCGCCGACCAGCGTGCATGGCCTGGCCAACATGGACTTCGTGATCTTCCCGCCACGCTGGATGGTGGCCGAGAACACCTTCCGTCCACCTTGGTTCCACCGCAACCTGATGAACGAGTTCATGGGCCTGATCAATGGTGCCTACGATGCCAAGGCCGAAGGCTTCCTGCCGGGCGGTGCCTCGCTGCACGGGGTGATGAGCGCCCACGGCCCCGACGCCGAAACCTGCGAAAAGGCCATTGCCGCCGACCTGGCGCCGCACAAGATCGACAACACCATGGCCTTCATGTTCGAGACCAGCCAGGTGCTGCGCCCGAGCCTGCAAGCCCTCGAATGCCCGCAACTGCAGGCCGACTACGATAGTTGCTGGGCCACCTTGCCGAGCACCTTCACCCCGAACCGGAGATAACCCATGAACCACACTGCCAATGCCCGTAGCTGGGTCGAGCACGCCAACGGGCACAGTGACTTCCCGCTGCAGAACCTGCCGCTGGGCATATTCAGCCGGCCTGGGGAGGCCAGACGCTGTGGCGTGGCCATCGGCGATGCCGTTCTCGACCTGCAAGCGGTGCTGGCCGCAGGCCTTTTCGACGGTGAGGCCAAAGCCGCTGTCGAAGCCACCTGTGGCGGCGCGCTGAACGCATTCTTCGCCCTTGGCCGCGGTGCCCGCGTCGCCCTGCGCGAGCGCCTGCAAGCGCTGCTTGGCGAGCACAGCGAACACCAGGCGGAGCTGAAGGCTGCGCTGTATCCGGCCAGCGAATGCCAGCTGCATGTACCTGCGCAGATCGGCGATTACACCGATTTCTACGTCGGCATCGAGCACGCCAAGAACGTTGGCAAGCTGTTCCGCCCCGACAACCCGCTGCTGCCCAACTACAAGCATGTGCCGATCGGTTATCACGGCCGCGCCTCGACCATTCGCCCGTCCGGCACCGACGTGCGCCGGCCCAAGGGCCAGACCTTGCCTGCCGGGCACACCGAGCCGAGCTTCGGCCCTTGTGCGCGCCTGGACTATGAGCTGGAGCTGGGTATCTGGATTGGCCAGGGCAATGACATGGGCCAGGCAATCCCGGTGGGCGATGCCGCTGAGCACGTGGCCGGCCTGTGCCTGCTCAACGACTGGTCGGCGCGCGATATCCAGGCCTGGGAATACCAGCCACTGGGCCCGTTCCTGTCCAAGAGCTTCATTACTACCGTTTCCCCCTGGGTGGTCACCGCCGAGGCGCTGGAACCGTTCCGCTGTGCCCAGCCGGCACGCCCTGAAGGCGACCCGCAGCCACTGTCGTACCTGCTGGACAAGCGCGACCAGGCCGCCGGTGCATTCGATATCGAACTCGAGGTACTGCTGCTGACCGAGCGCATGCGTGAACAGGGCGTTGCCCCCCACCGCCTGACCCTCAGCAACACCCGCAGCATGTACTGGACCGTGGCGCAGCTGGTTGCGCACCACAGTGTCAACGGCTGCCAGCTGCAGCCAGGCGACCTGTTCGGTTCGGGCACGCTGTCGGGGGCCACGCCAGGTTCGTTCGGCAGCCTGCTGGAGATCACCGAAGGCGGCAAGCTCCCGGTGGAGCTGGCCAGCGGCGAGGTGCGCAAGTTCCTCGAGGATGGCGACGAGATCATCCTGCGTGCCCGTTGCACCCGCGAGGGTGTGGCCAGCATCGGCTTCGGCGAATGCCGCGGCACGGTCATCGCAGCCAACTGAGGAGGCAGGGGCATGGAGCTGTACACCTATTACCGTTCCACCTCGTCCTACCGGGTGCGCATTGCCCTGGCACTGAAGGGGCTGGCCTGCCAGTCCCTGCCGGTCAACCTGCTGCAGGGTGAGCAGCGCGGCGAGGATTATCTGGCCATCAACCCGCAAGGCCGTGTACCGGCATTGCGCACCGATGGCGGTGAGCTGCTGGTGCAGTCGCCGGCGATCATCGAGTACCTGGAAGAGGTTTATCCACAGCCTGCATTGTTGCCGGCCACGGCCGAGGCGCGCGCCAAGGTGCGTGGGGTGGCGGCAATCATCGGTTGCGACATTCACCCGCTGCACAATGTCAGTGTGCTCAACCGCTTGCGCCACGCTGGCCAGGACGAGGGCCAGGTCAACCAGTGGATTGGCCAGTGGATCAGCCAGGGGCTGACAGCAGTGGAACAACTGATTGGCGATGAGGGCTTCTGCTTTGGCGATACGCCAGGGCTGGCGGATATCTACCTGGTCCCGCAGCTGTACGCGGCCGAACGCTTCAACATCGACCTTGACAGCTTCCCACGCATCCTGCGGGTTGCCGCGTTGGCTGCCGGGCACCCGGCGTTCGCCAAGGCTCACCCCGCCCAGCAGCCGGACAGCCCGGCTCAGTGAAGTGAACGGTTCGCCGCCGGCAGCTTGCCGATACGCTCGGACAGCTTCAGGCGCTGGACCGGGTCTTCGCTGAGCAACAAGGCATGCTCCAGGTCGAAGCGCTCGGCCTGTGGGCAATCCAGGTGCTGGTAGAGCGAAGCGCGGGTCATGTAGTCGCTGACTTGCACCGGGCCCAGCTGCATGACCCGCTCGGCATCGATCAACGCCGCCAGGTGGTTGTCGTTGCTGATGTGCAACTGGCGCAGGTTGCGTGACAGGCGTTGCAGCATCTGCAGCGGGCTGGCACTGCACAGGTGCTCGGCGGTGAGCGCCACGTGCGGGCCGAACTGCCGCGCCAGCAGTTCGCGGCAATCGCTGGGGTACAGGCGCCGACCGCCGCAGGGGTCGAGCAGGTGGTCGGCACCCGGCACGCGCAGCAGAAAGTGGCCGGGGAAGCCGACGCCTTCCAGCGGTATGGACAGGCGCCGGGCCAGCTCGAGGGCGAGGATGGCCAGGGTCAGCGGCTGGCCACGACGCCGCTGCAGCACCTTGTCCATCATCGCGGCATGTGGGCGCAGTGGGTGATACTCATCCTGCTGGAAACCCAGCGCATTGAGCTGGCGCAGCAGCGGCTGGGCCAGTTCGCACAGGGGCAGCATCGGCAGGTTGGCGCTGACTTCGCGCTGCAGGGCATGCAGCATGACAAGGCTGGCCGCAGGCTCGACGTTACGGTCGTGCTCGGCGGCAATCCACAATGCGGCTTCCAGCAGGGCGACAGGCTCGCGTTCCAGGCAGGCCAGGCAGGCTTGACGTGGCTTCATGGGGCTTCTCCACACACGCTTGAGTATTAGCCGTGGCGCGCGGTTTCGTCCAGTGGTCCGGCGGCAGTGCCGGCGCCGGCGGCATGCCTATACTGGTAGGAGCACCTCGTGGGGGAGCCTGTCGATGTTCGCACTGATGCAAAGCACCCGTACCCAGTCGCTGCATTTGTTCACCGACCCGCCCACGGGCCTCAAGGCCGTGGTGGTGATTCACAGCGAGCAGCTGGGCCCAGCCATGGGGGGGTGCCGCTACCTGCCTTACGCCGATGACGAAAGCGCCATGACCGATGCCATTCGCCTGGCCCAGGGCATGAGCTACAAGGCGGCGCTGGCCGGCCTGCAACTGGGCGGCGGCAAGGCGGTAATCATGCGCAACCCCCATGTGGAAAACCGCGCTGCGCTGTTCGAGGCCTTTGGCCGTTTCATCGATACCTTGCAGGGACGCTTCATCATCGCCGTGGACAGCGGAACCTCGACCCTGGACATGGACTGCATCGCCCAGAGCACGCCCCATGTGACCAGCACCACCGCCTCGGGCGACCCCTCGCCGCACGCGGCGATGGGGGTATTTGCCGGCATCCGTGCAACCACTTCGTTCCGGCTGGGCAGTGATGACCTGAGGGGCCTGCGGGTGGCGGTGCAAGGGTTGGGCAATGTGGGGTATGCGTTGGCCGAGCAACTGCATGCGGTTGGCGCGGAGCTGCTGGTCAGCGACCTGGATCCAGGGCGGGTACGGCTGGCTATGGAGCAGTTCGATGCCAAGCCTGTAAGCAACGATGCGTTGATCAGTACCCCATGCGACATCTTCGCCCCGTGCGGTGTAGGGCCGGTACTGAACGGGCAGAGCGTGATGCAGCTGCGTTGTGCGGCAGTGGCGGGGGCGGCGAACAACCAGTTGACCACCTTGCAGGTGGCCGACCAGCTGGAGTCGCGCGGGATACTGTATGCACCTGACTATGTGATCAATGCCGGTGGGCTGATCTATGTGGCGCTTACCCACCGTGGCGAGGACTTGGGCACCATCACCGCGCACCTTGCGGGGATACCTTCACGGCTCACCGAGGTGTTTGGCCATGCGCAGGCCGAGAAGCGCTCGCCGGCGCGGGTGGCGCAGATGCTGGCAGAGCGGTTGTTGTACGGCTGAGGGTTGATACCGGCTTGGCTGGCCTCTTCGCGAGTGAACCCGCTTCTAACGCATTACCTGCAGGAGCAGCCTTGTGCTGCGAAGAGGGCATTACTGCCTACACAAACCTGTTGCCCTGCTGGCCCCTTCGCAGCACAAGGCTGCTCCTACAGATCCTGTGCATGCTTTGAGATCTGCGCCGCCGATATCACTCGGCTGCACCACCTTCGAGCAATTCGGCCAACGCGTCCGGCTGGCTCTTGAAAGCCCGGGCGAACACATCGCGGTTCTTGGCCATGTAGATACCGGCTTCCTCGACCTGCTGCTCGGTCAGCGAGGGCACTGCCTTGTGCAGCACCTCGGCCAGGCGCTCGGCCAGTTCGAGCATCTTGTCGTGACGGTCTGCTTCGGCCTTATCCATGATTTATCTGACCTCAAAGTGCCTAGATAGCGGGGGGATGAGAGCTCCGCAGCCCCGCGTCCCGTCAGACCTGCGACGTAAGGTCTTGATTAGTCCAGTCAACTGGTTTACGTTAAAAATGTGCCAATGTAGCACCGTAGGTTGTTAGATAGTTGGCAGACGACGGAGTTATCCGCGGCCCAGCATCTGTACCTTTAAGACATAAACTAATGTCAAGGTGCGGATATATGGGCGGCAAAAATATATTTATACGTTTTTTGTTTGAAATTCTCACCGGTTATCAATTGCTGTCCGTGCTAGTTGATTATAAGTCAACTAGCTGTCTTAAGTTAAGATCAAACTACTCGATTGGGGATGGCTTATTAAAGTCGCTTTGGTCGCAGGCTGATAAAATTCATTCGAAGACAACTTCTGCAACTGATGCTGAAGGAGATGTCTCATGCCTGGACTAACTAGAAGAACTAAATCAGTTAGGACTGTAGGGTTAGAGTACAAGGTTCTTAAGTTTTCACATCAACACGTAGCTAGGTACCAGTTGGTGGCAGTAGAAACGTTTGTACCTTGTCTTAGCGCTAGTCTGTACGAAGTAGCGTATTCAATGGGTAATCGTCGCTATAAGGCGAGTATTCGTACAGTGCTCTACCACGTTGCCTTTTTATTCACATGGGGAAACATAACTGGGCTCGATATCGAGCGCATGCTGCTTGAGGGGAAAGGACTAGATTTTAGATGTGTAAGAAAATTTGCCAATTGGCTTGAGAAGATTATATCGCCGCCGGTTGATGGGACCCAGATAAACAAATATGTTTGTAAGATCTTACAAAGCTGCAGCACTTTCTCAATTTGGTTTGTTGAGAACTATACACCTTTGTTTGCTACCGGTATTGACGTCAATGTTAGCTATATTCGTTTAATTGAAAGCCATAAGAAAGTTTGGTCTAGTGTAATGGTGAGCGGCAGAAAAGAGCTAATCGCGCATGACCTGACGGACGATGAATTGAAAAAAATAGAGGGGTTTTTAGTAGGGCAGCTTTCAAGTGCGAACGTGACTCGCGGCTTGAATCTAAGAAACTACATCATGTGGCGCTTAGTTAGAAGGTTTGGATTAAGGCTAGGCGAGTTGTTAGCATTACGCCTAGTGGATATTGATCTGACTGGTTTATATCCTTTTTTGGAAATTATCCGCATAGAGGATAGAGGGGCAGATTATTCTGATCCGCGAGCTCCCAATAATCCACTTGTTAAAACTTTTGGTAGGCGGCTTTATTTTAGTCCTGGTGATGAGGGGATGATTAGAGCCATTGAGGAGTATGTAGATACATATAGAGTTAAAAGAAAAATAAAAGGAGGGTTTACAGCTTATCTAGACCACGAATTCCTGTTGATCTCTCACGGTAACGCCTCGCTGGGTAATCCACTATCCTGTTCAGCGGCAAATAAAGTCGCTTGCATGATTAGCAATGAGTGTGTCAAAGCTTTTCATTGGCATCTCGTACGCCACGCTGTGTTCAATAGGCTTTACGAAGCTGCAAGTTTGCTAGAGAACAATTCTACGGAAATAGATCACGTAGTTTACATGGGAGGATGGAGTAGTCCTGACTCATTAAAAGGTTATGCTCGGCGCGCGATTCGGGATAAGGCAAGAAGGGAGTTGATGAGGTTAAATTTTGAGGGGTAAGCAATGGGTATTGAAGTCAATGATTCTGGTGAATTTGAAGATGAAGTCGGGCGGCTATATGTAAGATGTAATGCTGATCCGAGTAGTCCATTTTTCATTGATGTGACGACAGATTATGTTGAAGCGGTGTGGAGAAGGGCTAGATATTCTATTGATCTAAGCAGATACCAGCTCCCAGTAGTAATTATTGAGGTGGTCAAAAAGTACCTAGTGCACAAGCTTGAGTCGGTTTGCCCTAGAATCCTGAGCTCAGTGCACGCGGGGATCTCTTGCTTGGAAAGGCACTGGCAACCTTCATGGAAGGACTTTTCAGATATGTCTCTCGGGAAATTGTTGAGCGTTATGACATCATCCCATGCGGAGGCGACCGAGTTTCGAAGGTTCTACATTTACGCTGCTTTTCAGGGGTTGGCAGGTGCGGACGAGATTCATGCATTGGAGTTAGAGGCTATAAGGCTTAAAAAGCCTCACCCAACTTTAAGGATACTGGAATGGCACGAGACGCGCGGGGCGCTAACAAGCTCCGAAATTGAAGTGGTTCGAAAAGCAATGATCATTTCTGCAGAGGGGGAATCCACGGCGGATTTCACCTCAAGGCTGTTTACTTGGATCTCGTTCGAAACATTAAAGAGACCTATCCAGTTGCATGAAATGTTCCGTGATGCATTGTGGGTACCCGATTCGATGGCAGAAGGGGGCCAATATTTCCTTAGAATGCCTAAGGCAAAATATCAAACAGGACAGGCGTCAGAGCTTTGGCCCATAACTACTCAACTTGCTAATGCCATTCTCGAGTACTCCTCATCTCCTAAGGTTAAGGCGTTACAGGAAAGGACTGGGAGGTTGTTAGTGAGTTCAAGGGAGGGAGAATCATCAAATTTTGGACGGGCGATAACTGGCTGGTGTAGCAGATTAAAGCTGATCAGTCCGCGTACGAATAGGCCTCTAATCTTGACACCCTATAGAATCCGACATAGCGGAGCTACACAGATGGCCGCCCAAGGCGCGTCTAGGGACGAGATACAATATGTACTTGAGCATGACTCCGTGCATGCAGCTGATGCTTACATTGACTGTTTGGCTTCTGAGTTTTGCCCGTTGTTGGAGCGAGCAAACAGAAAATTAGGTGGGATATTCTCAGAGTTAAATGGTTTATTTTTCGCCGGTCAGCTTGGGCATAAGAGTTCGGGGATGCCTATATTGATACCGGTCGTAAATCAGCCAGCTATAGTAGGGGAATGTGGCAAGTCCGGATCTTGTGGGCATCATCCATTTTTTAATTGTTACAATGGTTGTAGGTATTTCATTGCCTGGCGCAACGCAGACCATAAAAAATCTTTAGATTACCTAGAGTCTGAATTAGAAAGATGGGGTAGAGCTGAGGGTGGAAAGGAAAGGAGTAAGATACTGAAAGAGCTGGAGCGCGTATACCAAGCGGTTAACGATGTTATGGCTAGGATCAATAGTGGGGAATGACGAAGATGGATATTCACTCAAAGTTGCGTGGTCATGGCCTCCCAGAGCCTTTGATAAATTTGGCAGCATCACTTGTTGAGGGGTTAAAGCCTTCAGTCGATTTTTTTTGTGATGAATGGAATATTCTCGACTGGGTTGAACGCCCTGGAAATCTGTCGCAATACAATTTGAGATTTTGCCGTATTAGAAATGACGAGCTTAGATTAGTTGCTAAAGTGTATATAGCAGCAAAGCGAGTCCAAGCGGGTGTAACCGCTGATGGTGCATTCGCCTCCATCGAGGCATTAGTTAGGCTTGATTTGGAAATGGGTAGTAAAGAAATCTCACGATTGAATCTATTGGATTTTAAAGCGGTTGAAAGGACCTACGCAGAGCGCGGGGTGACCGGGAAGATTTCAACTTTAACAACACTTCAGGGCTTTGCTAAATGGATGCAGAAGCGAATTGGTTTAAGGGTAATCTATGATGCTCCAAAAGGCAGATGTAAGTATGGCCGGCATGGAAGTGAAGAGGGAAGAGAGCGAAAGTTCCTACCTACAGAGGTGATTAGAGATTTATTCGGATTGGCCACTCATCCAGAACTTTCTTTTCGGGATAGATTTTATATTAGTGCGCTAGTGATTAACGCAGCTGTGGGCGGTAGAATCAATGAGCTGGCATGTCTTCCTGTAGATTGCTTGATACAGCAAGAGGGGAAATGGGTTATAAAAATATTTCCCGAAAAGGGAGGGCGATTGTACTTCCGACCATTTCCGCAAGATTTATACCCAGCAGTACGCGCAGCGGTAGAATTTATCACTGAACATACTGCGGAAGGGCGTCGTATTGTTAAGAAAATGAGATTGAATCCAGGGGTGAATTGGAAGGAAGTAAAAAAAACGCCTATTAGTTTGAAATATTATGCGCGTAAGTTTGTCGCGAAATGGGTGAGCGAATTCGATTTGTATACGCCGCGAGGGGTTTATTATCAATCTACAGGGCAATTTGTAGATGTAATTCAGTTGGTTGGACGCCTCGGGCGTGTGTCTGAGGTCGCGGCATTTCTGGGTGCCTCTACACGAACAGTTGTCAAGTTGCTTCAATGTCAGAAAGCTATGAATTCTAAGATATTTATGTATGAGAAAGCTTGGAATGAATATTTGCCTTTGACTTCAAATGTATATAAGTGGCGAAGCAGGTTGAGGCGCCACCCTCATGCTATATCGTTGCAGCGTCTTGAGGCATTTTGTGAAGTTACCTTCAATCCATCATGGATGCGTGAGATTGTTGACGATATCCTTGATGAGGCTTTGTTGTGTCAGCTTGAGAATAAAACTTTTCCATTTCAGCCTGATTTTGAGTTCGAATTAAACTTTGCTCGAAAAATTCTGCCTACGATCCAAAAGAATGGTGTGGCAATTCTAGAGCCGGAAAATTCATTATTCATTATCCCGCGGAATTTGTTGACATTTTCTAATGCTAAGAGTGATAGGGAATTTAGGAAGGTTTCGGTTGGTATGTTTCAAGGGTGGCTTGATGGTACATCAAGAACTGAAGAGTCATTATTTAAGAAATTTAATGTCCTCGATCCTCGTACCGGTGAAGTGGCTGAGTTTTACTGGCATGATATTAGGCATTGGCTCAATACTGTCTATAAGCAGGGAGGTTTATCTGATGTTCAGGTGAACCTGATCCTAGGACGTTCAGACCTCACGCAGGCTCAGGTTTATGATCATACACCAGCTTTAAGCAGATCATTGATTCTGCAGGATATGATTGAAAGTGTTAGGCAAGATAGAGCTGTGGGGGTTATTCAAACAACTTTCAATAAACTTAGAATTGAAAATCGTCAAGCCGCAGAGGAATATCTTTCAGCAGCCATTCGTGTGGTTAATCCAATGCCACATGGAGCGTGCGCTCACAACCTTGCGTTGAAACCATGCCAGCACAGTCTGTCATGTTTGGCGAAGGGGACAAATGGCAAGCCTTGCGAGGATTTAATAGTGAACGTTCAAGATGATGCGCAGCGTCTGGAAATTGAAAGATTGAGCCGAGACGCTAACTTAATAAAGAATCATATCTTAACTGCTGGAGGGGAGTTGAGTCCGCAATACCAACATTTCAAAAATATTGAACTGTCGGCTGATTTTCTGTTGAATGAGATTTTTAAAAAGAATTAATATATCGGGGGGCTTATGCAGCTCAGAGGTGAGCGTCTAAAGGGGTATCTCAATTCTAAGATTTTGGAATTGATAAGTGTTCGCCAAAAAGAAATTGGAGGATATGTTTATAGCCAAAAAGAATTTTCTAAATACGCAGGAGTTTCTAGAGAGACAATCAGGAAATATCAATCTGAAATTGACGCTTGCTTGCGGTCTTGTCTAGTTTCAAAGATTAATCATGATGGCGATGCTAAATACAGGAATCTTCAAGAAAAGAATCATAAGCTTCAGCGTGAAGTTGTTATGGTGCGGACTATGTATGAAGCGATTCGAGTTCAATACATTGACCTTATCGAGGCAATGCTAAGTCACTCGATTGATATTAGTATCTTGATGGTAAAACCTGTTGGCCCCGGAGAGCTAGATCGTACTGGTGGGAATTGCGTTTTATGTGGTGGATCTCTAGATTCCACTGTCTGATTGGTAGTTTTCCAATCGGCAACCCAGAGCGATTTTTGCGATTAATGGCTGGATTGTTGGCTTTCGTTGCCCCGTTCCGCCACGACCGTCCTATCAGTACTCTGAGTGGATTGCGTATCACTAAATTTCTCGTGGTCTGGTCTCCTTGACTCCGGGTCAATGGGTGGTGCTTGTTGGTTTGACATGCTTATTGCGAAGATAAGTGCTGTTGGAATTAAAATTTAACTGTCAATGTAGTAGGCGCTGGATAATCAGTCGAGCTGTTTCCAAGGCTAGGCGGTTGGTCGCTTACCGCTTCTCAAGAACATAGCCCACGCCTCGGAGCGTGTGGATAAGCTTCGTCTCGAAAGGATCATCGATCTTGGCTCTGAGCCTTCGAATCGACACCTCTACAACGTTTGTATCGCAGTCAAAGTTCATGTCCCAAACCTGTGAGATGATCTGCGTACGGCTCAGTACCACCCCCGTGTTGCGCATCAGGTAGTGCAACAGTGCAAACTCTTTTGTAGTCAAATCGATGCGCTGGCCATCCCTGAAGGCTCTGTGACGGCTCTGGTCGAGTTCGAGGTCAGCTACACGAATTATCTCGACGGATGCAGGGTGGTCAGACCTGCGCATCAAGGCGCGGACCCGGGCCAGCAGTTCTGGGAACTCAAATGGCTTGATTAGGTAGTCATCTGCACCGTTCTCCAGGCCCCGAACCTTATCTGCTAGGCGACTTCTAGCCGTCAGCATCATGATACGAGAAGGGCAGTTTTTACGTCGCAACAGTTCAAGCACCTGCCACCCATCCATCTCCGGCAGATTGATATCAAGGATGATCAACTCATATTCGTGCTGCTTGGCCAGGAATAATCCATCTGAACCGGTATGGACGCAATCTACAACATAACCGCATTCAGTAAGGCCTTGACGCACATACTCCGCAGTTTTTACTTCATCCTCAATTACCAGAATTCGCATGGGATTTTGTCTCGACATCACTGAGCAATTAACCGCGCACGCGCGCCGGCGTTATTGAAATGAATGGTAAATCAAAAAGAGTTGTCTGGGGGCTAAATTACGGATTTGTAATTTCTAGGTAATATATTTGATAGTCTGGCGTTATATCTTGTCGCGGTTTGGGTTTGACAGATGCGAGCCCTCTCTCCAATAGGTGATTTGACCTTATGAAGTACTGGGTTATTCTATTCTTTGTTCTGGTTTCATTCCGTTCAGATGACGGCGAAGTTCCCCTCATTGAGGAGGCTGGACATTGGTGTAGCCATGAGCTGCATCGACATGCGATGCATGAACTCGAACAACTGCTCGAATTTTAGATAAAAAAAGGCGCCCAAAGGGCGCCAAATATTCACCTTTTACCAAAGGAGCACTTAAGCCACTCAAGGTGAATGCGTAATGCACGTTTTTCTGAGGGGCCAGTTCATGGAAAACTGATCCGATCAGAGAATTACAGAATAGAAAGCGGGTATTCAATGATCACGCGAGTTTCATCAAGGTCCGATTCGAAAGCAGTGGCACGCGTGGTAGCTTGGCGCAACCGGAAGGACAAGTCTTTAGCCGGGCCGGTTTGAACGACATATTTCACCTCGACGTCACGCTCCCAACGTTTTTGATCGGTGAGCGGATTGCCGTTGTCGTCGGTACGCATGTAGAACTGGTTGGCGTTCGAGTAGTCTGCGCCCGAACCCCTTGCGTAGCGGGTCATGAACGTCAGACCAGGAATACCGTAGCTGGTGAAGTTAAGGTCATAACGCATCATCCAGGAGCGTTCTTTCGGCGAGTTGAAGTCGCTGTACTGGATCGAGTTGTCTACGAAGATTGAGTCCGACTGACGCAGGTAATCAAAATCGTCATCGCCATTGTTGCGCTGGTGTGACAGGGCCAAGGTGTGGGCGCCGTAGCGAACACCGACCTTGGCACTCCAGATATTGTTGTCGAACTCGCCCAGTCGGCGTTTACCTTCATCCACGGCTTTGTAGTAGTTGAACCCACCAATCAGCGCGAGGTCATCGCTCAGTGGGTAGGCGAAGCTGGTACCGGCGTAGTACTGGTTCCAGACATCTTTCAACTGGCTGCCGTAGACACTCACGGTCCAATTGTCGTTGATCGAGTAGTCACCGCCGCCGTAGCCGATCCAAGGCGAGTTGACCGGGCCGCCATAGAAGGTAACGAAATTGTCGTTCAGGTTACTGGAAACCGGTTGGCTCATTGCATGCAGTCGACCACCTTGCAGGGTGAGGCCCTGGATGCTGCTGTTCTCAACGGTCACGCCGCGGAAGCTTTCTGGCAGGAGGCGCGAGTCGCCCGCTGCGACGACCGGCGTCGATGGGAATACATCACCCACTTTCACCACGGTATCGAACAAGCGGATTTTGGCCGCTCCGCCAACCTTGGTGTATTCATCACGCGCCTCACCCTTGTTATCAACGGGCAGCACGTCGAAGGAGCTACGGCCGCCGTTGCGACCGTCGCCGGTATCAAGCTTGAGGCCGATCATTGCAAAGGCATCAACACCAAAACCGACGGTACCCTGGGTAAAACCAGAGTTGAATTTGGAAATGAGCGCGTGCGCCCAGGCTTCGGAGTAGCCGTTGGTGTTGCCCTTACCACTGTTGTAAGTGGGAGCCGAACTGTCGCGATTATCACGATTGAAGTAGAAGTTGCGGTTGAGCACTGTAAGGCTGCTGCCCTCAATGAAACCTTCTGGTTTGTCTTCAGCTTGAGCAGAAATTGCATAGCTTCCAGACAGCGCAGAAACTGCCGCCAAATACAGTGGTACTTTGATTTTCATCTGATGCTCCTTTGATTTACGGCAGTTTTTATTATGTGTACCGACGCGGGTGTCTTTATATGTTCTGACCCGGCGGCGCGCCTATGAAGAGCGCCGAGCTCATATTTGCAGGCCGAAGATAACGGGAGGGTGATAGGATAATTACAATTTCGTCATCTACAGGTTATCCGGGTGCCTAGCACCGTGTGTTAGCCATCTCTCTCGGTTGTAATCAAATCCTGGGTTCGACTGAATTTCTCAGTGTTTACGGGCATTACCCACTTTTCTTACGAAATTGTAATTTTCTAGCCACCCCTCTGATAGCTACCGCTCTTTAGAGTGCCATCACCTAATCCAGTGGGGCTTGGCAGCTGTTTCGGCGTTCTCGCCAAGCTTTATCGAAGTTTGTGCACGAGGACCATTAAAGTGCCCCGGTATATCCGCAATGTCTTTCCTAAGACCTCAATCTCACCCTGGAAGATAGCCGCACTCTGTGCGGTCATCTCCGGGCTGATGGCACCTGCTGCATTTGCCCAAAGCATCAGCTTGCCTCAAGCGCTTTCGACGGCGATGGATGCCAACCCTGACATGGCCGCCGCCCGTCAGGAGATTGGGATCGCAGATGGGGCACGCAAGCAGGCAGGGCTTATCCCCAACCCAACAATCTCGTACGACGTAGAAGACACCCGTCGCAGCACTAGCCAGACAACTGTGACGCTCAGCCAGACCCTGGAGCTGGGCGGAAAGCGGGGCGCACGTGTTGACGTCGCCACCTATGGCCAGACTGCTGCACAGCTGGAGTTGGACCGTCGAGTGAACGCTCTGCGCGCCGAGGTCGTTCAAGCCTTCTACGCAGCATTGCGAGCGCAGACTGGCCTAGATCTAGCCAAGCAATCTCTGGAGCTGACTGAGCGTGGTCTGCGCATTGTCGACGGCCGCGTTCGCGCAGGTAAATCCTCCCCAGTAGAGGCTACTCGTGCTCAAGTACAGTTGGCCGAAGCCAAGCTGCAGGTCAGACGCGCCGAAACGGAGAAAGCGACCGCTTACCAGCAGCTAGCTCAAATTACGGGGAGCTCGGTCACAGTATTCGATCGCCTGGATTCGCCGACCCTCTCCCCAGGTTTGCCTCCGGACGCTGAAGAGCTGTTGTCGAGGCTCGATCAAACTGCGGAAATGCGTCAGGCCGTGGTGCAGATCGACAAAAGCGATGCGTCCCTCGGCTCAGAGAAAGCTCAGCGAATCCCAGACCTCACTGTAAGCGTGGGTAGCCAGTACGACCGCTCCGTACGTGAACGGGTCAACACTGTAGGACTGTCCATGCCATTGCCGCTGTTTGATCGTAATCAGGGCAACATTCTTTCCGCTTCTCGACGCGCAGATCAAGCCCGAGACCAGCGCAACGCAGTTGAGCTGAGGCTGCGTAGCGAAACCCAAACCGCAGTAAACCAGTGGGCGACCGCCATGCAGGAGGTCGAGTCCTACGACAAGACCATTCTGCCGTCCGCACAGCAGGCTGTGGAGACCGCAACTCGCGGTTTCGAGATGGGCAAATTCGGCTTCATCGAAGTGCTGGATGCCCAGCGCACCTTGATCGTCGCTCGTGGCCAATACCTCGATTCGTTGGCAACAGCGACCAATGCGCGTGCGCAGGTGGAAAGGGTTTATGGCGATGTCGGTTCGACTGCCGGCGTTCGTTGAACGGGCCAGAAATTTTCTTCGGCGCTCGGCATAACACGTCGGTGCCTATGATCAGCAGGAGTAGCAATGGATAACAAACGCAAGATCGCCCTCGCGGTCGCCGCTGTGGCAGCCCTTGGATTTGGCAGCCTTGCCTGGAACAACAGTTCCGGAGAGCAGGCCGCCAGTACCGTCGAGCACGGCGCTAACGATGGCCATGGCGATGAGAAGACGACCGCATCAGCCGCCAAAGAGGAGGGTGATGAGGGTCATGGTGCAGAAGGCCATAGCGAAGAGGGTGGTGAGGAAGAGGGCAAGCTGACCCTGAGCGCTGAACAGATCAAGGCAGCTGGGGTAGTCCTGGAGTCTGCGGCCCCCCGTGACCTCGGCACCGTTGTGACTTTCCCGGGGGAGATTCGTTTCGACGAAGACCGGACTGCACATGTTGTCCCTCGGGTCCCTGGCGTTGTTGAAAGTGTCCAGGCCGACTTGGGCGAAGCCGTTAAGAAAGGCCAAGTCCTCGCAGTGATTGCCAGCCAACAGATTTCTGACCTGCGCAGCGAACAACAAGCCGCACAGCGACGCGTAGAGCTGGCCCGCGTTACCTTCGACCGTGAGAAGCAACTGTGGCAGGACAAGATCTCCGCCGAGCAGGATTACCTGCAGGCACGCCAAGCGCTGCAAGAAGCAGAGATATCTCTGGCCAATGCCAAGCAGAAGGTCGGTGCCATCGGCGCTTCGGTCAATTCCGTAGGCGGCAATCGTTACGAGCTTCGGGCACCCTTTGACGCCGTGGTGGTAGAGAAGCACCTGACCATGGGTGAAGTCGTCAGCGAGGCGACTAACGCTTTCATCTTGTCCGACCTGAATCAGGTGTGGGCCACCTTCGCTGTCCCTCCCACTGAACTGGGCAAGGTGGTGACGGGCCGTGCGGTAAAAGTTTCATCGCCCGACATGAACGTCGAGGTCGACGGCAAGGTGGGTTATGTAGGCAGCCTGCTGGGTGAGCAAAACCGTGCAGCGACCGTTCGCGTTACCTTGACCAACCCTGACGGCGCCTGGCGTCCAGGTCTGTTCGTGAACATCGCCGTCACTTCTCAGACCGATCGAGTGGCTGTGGCCGTTCCTGAAGGCGCCGTGCAGACCGTTGAAGACAAACCCTCGGTATTTGTGCGCACCAGGGAAGGCTTTGACACTCGGCCGGTAAAAACGGGCCGCCGTGACAATGGATACGTGGAAATCATCGACGGCATCCAAGCCGGCGCCCAAGTAGCAGCCAGTGGCAGCTTTACACTCAAGTCTGAGCTCGGCAAAGCGTCTGCCGAACACGGTCACTGATGCGAACTGACAGGATGATTTCTCATGTTTGAACGTATCATCAGATTCGCCATTGAGCAGCGCATCGTTGTAATGATCGCTGTTCTGATCATGGCCGGCATCGGTATCTACAGCTATCAGAAGCTGCCCATCGATGCGGTACCCGACATCACTAACGTCCAGGTGCAGATCAACGCTGCTGCGCCTGGCTATTCGCCATTGGAAACTGAACAGCGGATCACGTTTCCAGTTGAAACGGCCATGGCCGGTCTCCCGGGCCTTCAACAGACCCGTTCCTTGTCTCGCTCTGGCCTGTCTCAGGTCACCGTGATCTTCAAGGATGGCACTGACATCTTCTTTGCCCGCCAGTTGATCAACGAGCGGCTGCAAGTTGCGAAGGAGCAGTTGCCAGAGGGCGTTGAGGCTGTCATGGGTCCGGTATCCACTGGGCTTGGTGAAATTTTCTTGTGGACCGTTGAAGCTGAGGATGGTGCGGTCAAGGAAGACGGTACACCGTACACCCCAACCGACCTGCGTGTGATCCAGGACTGGATCATCAAGCCGCAGCTGCGGAACGTCCCAGGTGTGGCCGAGATCAACACCATCGGTGGTTACGCCAAGCAGTTCCTGGTCGCGCCGGATCCGAAGCGCCTAGCTACATACAAACTGACCCTCAATGATCTGGTCGCAGCGTTGGAAAGCAACAACGCCAACGTCGGCGCCGGTTACATCGAGCGTAATGGTGAGCAGCTCCTCATCCGTGCGCCAGGGCAGGTCGGTAACATCGAAGACATCGCCAACATTGTGATCACCAGTGTCGATGGCGCACCGATTCGAATCAGCAACGTCGCTGACGTTAGCATTGGCAAAGAGCTCCGGACGGGGGCTGCCACCGAGAACGGTCGCGAAGTCGTACTCGGCACCGTGTTCATGCTGATCGGTGAAAATAGCCGTACCGTGTCTCAGGCTGTTGCCGCCAAACTGGCTGACATCAACCGTACCCTTCCAGAAGGTGTGGTTGCCGTGACGGTCTACGACCGCACCAACCTGGTTGAAAAAGCTATTGCAACTGTGAAGAAGAACTTGGTGGAAGGCGCGATTCTAGTAATCGCCATTTTGTTCCTGTTCCTCGGTAACATCCGTGCTGCACTCATCACCGCGATGGTGATCCCGTTGTCCATGCTGTTCACCTTCACCGGTATGTTCAACAACAAGGTCAGCGCCAACCTAATGAGCTTAGGCGCACTCGACTTCGGAATCATCGTCGACGGTGCCGTGGTAATTGTAGAAAACGCGATCCGTCGACTGGCTCATGCGCAACACAAGCATGGCCGTATGCTCACCAAAGCTGAGCGCTTCCATGAGGTCTTCGCTGCTGCGGGTGAAGCTCGCCGGCCACTGATCTTCGGTCAGTTGATCATCATGGTGGTGTACCTGCCGATCTTCGCCCTGACCGGCGTCGAGGGCAAAATGTTCCACCCCATGGCCTTCACCGTTGTGATGGCGCTGCTGGGTGCAATGATCCTCTCCGTCACCTTCGTTCCGGCAGCCATCGCCATGTTCGTCACTGGCAAGGTCAAGGAAGAGGAAGGCGTGGTGATGCGCACTGCGCGGCTGCGTTATGAGCCGATTTTGAAGTGGGTCCTTGGGCATCGGAACATCGCGTTCTCGGCCGCTGTAGTCCTGGTCGTGCTCAGTGGTGTGCTTGCAAGTCGTATGGGTAGCGAGTTCATTCCAAGCCTCAGTGAAGGTGACTTTGCGATGCAGGCCATGCGCGTGCCAGGTACGAGCCTGACCCAATCCGTAGAAATGCAGCAACGCCTTGAAAAGGCTGTGATTGAGCAGGTCCCGGAAGTAGAGCGGATGTTTGCGCGCTCGGGTACAGCCGAAATCGCATCCGACCCGATGCCGCCTAACGCCTCCGACGCCTACATCATGCTCAAGCCTCAGGATCAGTGGCCCGACCCTAAGAAGCCTCGCGATGAGCTGATTGCTGAAGTGCAGAAAGCCGCAGCCGGTGTCCCAGGCAGCAACTATGAGCTGTCCCAGCCCATCCAGTTGCGTTTCAACGAGCTGATCTCGGGCGTACGGAGTGACGTCGCAGTGAAGGTGTTCGGCGATGACATGGACGTGCTCAACAACACGGCCAACAAGATCGCTGCAGCGCTCAAAGCGGTACCGGGCTCTTCGGAGGTCAAGGTTGAACAGACCACCGGCCTGCCGGTGCTGACCATCAACATCGACCGCGAGAAAGCCGCACGCTACGGCCTGAACATCGCGGATGTACAGAACTCGATCGCCATCGCTGTCGGCGGTCGTACGGCCGGCACGTTGTATGAAGGCGACCGTCGCTTCGACATGGTGGTGCGCCTGCCTGAGACCGTACGTACCGACGTAGCAGGTATGTCCAGCCTTCTGATCCCTGTACCGGCCAATGCATCTCAAGGTGCCAATCAGATCGGCTTCATCCCGCTGTCGCAGGTCGCTAACCTGGACCTGCAGCTGGGTCCGAACCAGATCAGCCGCGAGAACGGCAAGCGTCTGGTGATCGTCAGCGCCAACGTCCGGGGCCGCGACCTGGGGTCGTTCGTTCAAGAGGCAACCGCTTCGCTGGATGCCAAGGTGCAGATTCCTGCTGGTTACTGGACCACCTGGGGTGGCCAGTTCGAGCAGCTCCAATCGGCGGCCAAGCGTCTGCAGATCGTGGTTCCGGTGGCCTTGCTGCTGGTCATGACCCTGCTGTTCCTGATGTTCAACAACCTGAAAGACGGCATGCTGGTGTTCACCGGTATTCCATTCGCACTCACCGGTGGCGTCGTGGCGCTGTGGCTGCGGGACATCCCGCTGTCGATCTCGGCTGGGGTTGGCTTCATTGCACTGTCCGGCGTCGCGGTACTGAACGGCCTGGTGATGATTGCCTTCATCCGCGGATTGCGAGAGGAGGGACGAACGCTTAGGCAGGCCGTCGACGAAGGCGCGTTGACCCGACTGCGACCTGTGCTGATGACAGCCCTGGTGGCGTCCCTGGGCTTCATCCCGATGGCCTTGGCAACCGGTACCGGTGCAGAGGTTCAGCGGCCACTGGCGACAGTGGTGATTGGCGGGATCCTGTCCTCCACCGCGCTGACTTTGTTGGTGCTCCCTGCCCTGTATCAATGGGCACACCGCAAGGATGAAGACGGTGATGAGGCCGAAGTGGTTAGCTGATAGCCACTAAAGAGAAGCCCACAACACACGTTGTGGGCTTTTTTGTTTTATATGAGCCAGATGCACTTACCTTTCAAAATTGTAAGTTTCTCGTCATGCCAGTGATGCCTATGCGTTGCTAAAGTTACGCCCGAGAAGATTTGAATTTGAGAGGTTATTATGAAAAAGCTAATTATTGCTGCTGCACTTGTTGTTTTCTCGATGGCTTCGCAGGCCAACACTTTCTCAGAAAGCAAGCAGCTGCAATATATCAACGACCACCAGACCGCTGTGGCGAAGTATGCCGAGAAAAATGGCAAGCCGATGCCGGAAATTCAAGATTACAAATACGGCATGAAAATCGATGTGGCGAAATTCGTGCGCCAATCTCAAGACCCCCGCACCTGCCAGGTCTACCCACGGTTGATGAGCTTCGAGGACTCCCAGGGTACGCTCAAAACGGTTCGCTACTCCATGTACTCGCAATGCATCAACAATAAGTAGTGAGCGCTTTGAATAGAATAATTAATGAATTCATAAATGCCAGGCAGAGCCTGGCATTTTTTATTTCCCCTGCGTGCCTTGTTAAGAGCGTCACTCTTAATGATCAGCCCTCGGGCAAGCCGTGAAATAGATTTCAGCTAATCAATAGCGATACCCCAGAAGGTACGAGTTATGAAAAGTTTGCTTGAACGCCCCGACGACCAAGCGGGGCACGAAGGCCACAGCCATGAGCATGGGGGCATCTTCGGCATGAACACCGAGTTGGTCTTCGCACTGATCTGTGGTGCGCTGCTCGGTGCCGGAGTTCTGGCCGGAAAGCTCGGGCTGATCGACAGGCTGCCGCTAGTTCTGTACGTATCTGCCTACGTGTTCGGTGGATGGTTCACCACCAAGGAGGCGATCAGCAATATCCGCCAGAAGCGCTTCGAAATCGACACGCTGATGCTGCTCGCCGCAGCGGGGGCCGCGAGCATTGGCGCCTGGGCAGAAGGTGCACTGCTGTTGTTCCTGTTCAGCCTGGGGCATTCACTGGAAAGCTATGCGATGGGCAGAGCCAAGAAAGCCATCGAGGCACTTTCCAAGCTCGCCCCTGCCACCGCCATCGTGCGGAGCACAAACGGCACGAAGGAGTTGCCTGTAGAACTCCTCGTGCCTGGCGACATTGTCATCGTACGCCCCAATGACCGTTTGCCGGCCGATGGCTTTGTGGTCGTAGGCTCTTCAAGCATCAACCAGGCTCCCGTGACTGGTGAGAGCGTCCCGGTGGACAAGCAACCAGTCGCTGATGCCGCTCTTGCCCGCAGCAAGCCGGATGCCGTGGATGCTGTGTCGAAAGTCTTCGCCGGCACCATCAATGGCGAAACCCTGATTGAGGTCGAAGTAACGCGTCGCTCCACGGAAAGCACCCTGGCGCGGGTCATCAAAATGGTCAGTGAAGCCGAGGTCAGAAAGTCGCCGACTCAACGCTTCACAGACCGTTTCCAAAGGGTGTTCGTCCCCTTGGTCCTGCTTCTGGTGGTAGGGCTGATGTGTGCTGGCATTTTCATCGATGAGCCATTCCGTGATTCGTTCTACCGTGCCATGGCGGTCTTGGTCGCAGCCAGCCCGTGTGCGCTTGCGATTGCTACACCCAGCGCCATTCTTTCCGGCATCGCCAGGGCTGCCAGAGGCGGGGTACTGATCAAGGGCGGTGCTCCGCTCGAAGAACTCGGTTCTTTGAATGCCATGGCCTTCGACAAAACCGGCACCCTGACCGAGGGGCGTCCCCGCATCACCGATGTGATACCGCTAGCCGGTACCCAGGTTCCGGACCTGCTGGCCGTCGCTATCGCAGTGGAGTCTATGAGCGACCACCCACTCGCCGCAGCTATCGTGCGCGACGGCGAGGAGATGATTGGTAGCAGGGGCAAATACCAGGCCAGGAACCTGAAAAACCTGGTTGGCCGCGGCGTACGCGCTGAGCTGGATGATCAGTTCGTCTGGATTGGCAAAGTCGAGATGTTCGGTGCCGACGCCATTCCGGCCCTTAGCAAAGCCGCCCTAGAGGCAGCAGAGCGCCTGCGCCAGTCGGGCCGCACTACCATGGTGGTGCGCCGTGCTGACAAGGATCTGGGGGTGATCGGCTTGTTGGACACCCCCCGAGAAGGAGCGAAAGAGGCACTCCAGAAACTCAGGGAAATGGGCATCGACCGCATGATCATGATTTCCGGGGACCACAACCGCGTCGCCGAAGCAGTGGGCAGGCAAGTCGGCCTGGACGAAGCGTGGGGAGATCTGATGCCAGACGACAAGGTACAGGCGATCAAGAACCTTCGCCTCAGCTCCCAAGTCGCCATGGTGGGCGACGGCGTGAATGATGCGCCTGCCATGGCCCATTCGAGCGTAGGCATCGCAATGGGGGCGGCAGGCTCCGATGTCGCCTTGGAAACGGCCGATATCGCGCTGATGGCAGACGACATCCGGCAGCTTCCCTTTGCGGTCGGCCTCAGTCGTCACACCCGCTCGATCATTCGCCAGAACCTGTTCGTCAGCCTCGGAATCGTGGCCATCCTGGTTCCCTCCACCATCATGGGCTTGAGCATCGGCGCTGCCGTTGCCATTCATGAGGGTTCCACGCTCCTTGTCGTGTTCAATGCCCTTCGCCTGTTGGCTTATCGTAAAGACGCCTGATCATTGAACGAAGCGCACAAAAAAGCCGGGAGTGCACTGAGCGCTCCCGGCTTTTTTGTGTCACCTGATTGGGGAATCAGAACACGTATTGTAGGCGAGTGATGAAGGCGTTGCCTTTGTCGTCGCCGACAGTGTTTTCGTTGTTGTCTGTGCGCACGTTGATGTAGTTGGCACTGACTTTCACCGCCTCGTTGACGTACCAGTTCACGCCGACCGTGTGGCTCTTGGCCTTGCGTTCATCGGATTGGTCCGCGGTGGCAACCAGATTGCCATCCTCGACCTTGATATCGTCGAAGCGGTAGAAAACTTCCCAGGCGCCCAGATCTTTGTTCTGTGGCTTGATGGTGTCGAATTTCGCGCCGTCGAGCTTATAAATTCGCGGTTCGCCGGTCAGCGTGTACGCCATCTGTGCGTAGTAACCCGAAGCCTTCATGTCATTGGCGGACTGATCAGCCTTCAGCTTGCGGCGAAGGTACTCAGCTTGAACGGAGAATGGACCCGTGGCCCAGGCGCCTTCAACGCCCCAGACCGAATCGTTGTCCCAAAGGCCTTCTTGCGCAGCAGCACCACCGAACAGCATGCGATTGCCGTTGGTTCCCGCATCGCCGCCGCCGTTGGTGTCTACACCGCGAACGCCCAGGCGCGAGCGTATACGGGTGTCGACGGCGCTGTCCTTGAGGTCGCGATAGGCATACTGGGCACCGACATGCAGGACATTACCGTCAGAGTGCAGCGGTGCGAAAACACCACGCACGTTGTAGCGCTTGGTGCTGTCACCGTCGGAGTCGTTGTTGGTTTCGCTGAAAACGCTACCCGACAGGTAGGCCATGTCAGCGATGGTGCTGGTCGCCTGAACACCCATGCCGGCGTTGTCGTTGATCCAGTCGGCTACGTCGTAGGAGAGGTTTCGCTCCATGGCAGTTGTCCACTTCGAGCTGGTTGCCTTCTCAAGACCGAAATCGGTGTAGAAGCGGCCGAAACGCAGCTGGACTGGGGCGAAGCCGGTGTACGTCAGGCTGGCCTCATCAAAGTAGCCATCGGAGTCGTTACCAGTGTTGCGGGACAGGTCATAGTTGACCTGGTATTTCCAGTCTCGGTACAGAGTGCCGCCGAACTCGATGTAGGCGCGACGGAAGTAGGCCGCATCTGCGGTATCGCCGTTCTTGGTGAAGACACCGTCGAATCGGCCATAGTCGGCCTGAACGCGACCGCCCAATTTGAAGCTGAATTCCTTGTCGGTGGTAGAAAGTTCAAGACCGCCCTTGGTTTTTAGAACTAGGTCAGCTCCGTCGGTAGTGACTGTTCCGGAAAATGCTTGCGAGGAAAATGTGCCTACTATTGCAGCGACCAACAGCTTTTCCCGCATGTTCGAAGAACGGATCATTGCTTGCCTCTCGTGTGTTAAGTGCTAGCAGCCGACAGATTGTTTCGCCCTGTGCCGGCCGTTATAGATCTTGAAGATAGGAGCAGGTCACGTTCGTCACCCGCTGTAACAAGATGCCTTTGTTCTAAGCACTCTGACTAGTTTGCAAGCAAAAATGACAGTTGTGTTGCTGGAGTGTTAAGGGGAGATTTTGTAACCTAACAAAATTGTCACCGAACAAGCCAATCCTTCTTATCAAAAAAGCTCTTTTTTATCAATCTGCGGATCTCCAATACCTGTGGGTTACGAATGCATGTCGATTTGATAACAAGATAGATATCTTTCTCCACTAGGTCATCCAGGAAACCCGGTATAGGAATGATGTTCCTTTCC
>NZ_JABMCW010000420.1:0-4125 GCF_013179705.1 Pseudomonas sp. CM25
GCTTCTGGCCGTTAACTTTGGCGGTCCCGACCAAGCTATAGATCGGCACGGAAACTGGGAGATCTCAACGGTGACCGGTGCGTAAGCACCGGGCGGAGCAGGAAAGGTCAAAACCCGTAACCCTGCTGGCTCCGGGAAGTTGACCTTGGCTTCGGGGCCGAAGGCACCCAGTGGCGGGGTCCGCAGGCCCAGGGCAGCCAGTGCCTCGGCGGCGGCGCGGCTAGCGTCGGTGAGCACGTTGTTGAGCAGATGGCGGCCGTTGACGGAGCCTGTTATATCCAGCCCGGCGGTCAGGCCGCTGATAGCGAATTCGTCGCGGTTTACATCATAGGCCAGCTTACCGCCGGCTTGGTACAGCATCTGGTACACCGGCATGCAGCTGGCCGACATGCACAAAAGGTCGTAAAGACCCACAGGCTGCGCGGCCCGGCCTTGCGTTGGCCGGTAATCTGGAAGGTGGCCATGCCGCCGCACAACCTCGTTTTCATCCTAGTAAGGCGGGGCTGCTGTGGTTGGGCTGGTTCGGCTACAACGTCGGCTCTGGACTTGCCGCCAACCAGGGCGGCCGGGATGGAGATGCTGGCAACCATGGTCGCGGCCTGTGCCGGCATCATTGGCTGGCTGCCTACCGAAACTGTGATGCATGGTCGGCCGATGGCTCTGGGCGAGGCGTACGGGGCATCGGCCGGGCTGGTGGGCAATTAAAGATCTACAGCGTTCCACGGAAGTCTTTAAATCATTGAAAAATGGCCGAAACAGATTGTGTGAAAACAACACTGACAGGCCCTAGACCAAACGCTCCGACTTGTTCGGGGCGTTGGTTTTAAAAAGGCTCTTCAGCCCATCAGCTGCATCATTTTCTTGGTGCCCGGTACCCGGTACGCTGATCGCCCGCGGCGTTTTTCAAGGTGGTTGTCGCGTCAACCATCTAGCTATGCGGCTTGCTTCTCGTGCTGTTGTACGTAGACGATTTTACGATTGCGCAGGTTAGTGGCGATATTTGCGGGCCGAAGAAGACGGGCGCTTTGCGAAGAATAGAGGGTGATCAGTACGGTCTTTGCCGGCCGGCGCCCGTCTTCCGAGCGCAGAGGACATCACGGTCTACAAGAACGCCGGCGGTGCGCATTTGGATCTTGTTGTCGCACAAAGCGTGCGTAACTTGCGCAGTAGAGTCCTCACGCTTGGTCCAAGAGCCGCATTCATTCTATGCAGACGGTGTGTCCTGCTACACCGGCCCTCAAAAATGCTGTGGGCAGCAACGACTCGAACGTGGGTCGTTACGAGTGGGCCCACACAATTCGTGCTGCTCTGCATATTCTCGGCAACCCAGTGTGTGCTTGCTAGGCGTAGGAAATGAGTCCAGAATCGAGTCTATCCCTGTTTCACGGATTTCTGAAAACCCTTAGATTTCAACGGCTCGGAAGCCAGATGCGAGTCTCGTTTCCATCCTGTAATTCAGTTCAGGCAGCTTCTTGCCTTTGTCAGGTCGTTTTGCAAACTGACAGTGCATAGCGAGCCCATTCCTCCATAAGCTGTTTGCGTTTTTCCAGCAGATCGCCTCGTCGATACGCTGCTTCAGTCGCATTATTGATTTTATGCGCCAAGGCCATTTCAGGGACGATGTTGGCGAAGTTAGTTGTCTCGGCGGCCCAGTCTCTGAAGCTTGATCGAAAACCATGCATGGTGATGATTTCTCCAGTTTCATTGCGCCAGCCGGCCCGTTGTTGTCTAAGGACTTCTCATCCATGCCGCGTATTTTTTGTAGCATTGCCATGTTCGAGAGCGGTCGACCAGCGCTACGACCCGGAAAAATCAATCCGCTTTTGCTTTCTGACTTCAGACACATGAGCGTATGAAGGGCCGCTTTAGACAACGGTACTCGATGTTGGCGTCCGGCTTTCATACGGGCAGCCGGAATAGTCCAAATTTCTTCGTCAAGATCAATTTCTTCCCAGTGCCCACCTATCACTTCCCCTGTGCGCAGAGCACACAGCACGGTTAATTTAACCGCAGTTGAACTAAGGTCCGCAGCATGCTCAAGCTCTGCCATAAAGGCTGGCAATTGCTCCCAAGGTAGAGCGGGATGGTTACCACGGTCTGCCAGTCTTCTTCTAGGCAGAAGCTTGTCCAGGTGACCTCGCCAGCGAGCGGCATTTTCACCAGTGCGTAGCCGGCGGGCTTTGGCAGCATCGAGAACAAGCTCCAGCCGGTTTCTGACCCTGGCCGCTGTCTCAGGCTTAGCGGTCCATATTGGATTGAGTGCGATCCATGAACCCCACCTACCGCCAGATGGAGCTTCGATTTACCGTTGCATCTCCGGTGAGCAGTTCCACGGCAGCAGCGCTTCGTAGTCCTCTACCGACGAGGCATGCGGCAACCGCTCCAGTACGTGGCGCAGCCACGTATAGGGCTCTTGGCCGTTGGCCTTCGCGGTCTCGACCAGGCTGTAGATCTGTGCACTGGCCGCAGCACCCTTGGGCGTGTCGCTGAACAACCAGGCCTTGCGCCCGATGACAAACGGCTTTATCGCACGCTCTGCCAGGTTATTGTCGATCGGCAAATGGCCGGCCTCGACGTAGCGCTCCAACCGACTCCAGTTGTTCGCCAGATACTGCACCGCCTTACCCAGCACGCTTTGCGGTGTGACTTGGGACTGCGTCTTGTCCAGCCAGCTTTTCAACTGGCCGAGGATCGGCA
This sequence comes from Pseudomonas sp. CM25, assembly GCF_013179705.1. Classification (NCBI taxonomy): domain Bacteria; kingdom Pseudomonadati; phylum Pseudomonadota; class Gammaproteobacteria; order Pseudomonadales; family Pseudomonadaceae; genus Pseudomonas; species Pseudomonas sp. CM25. The sequence goes on from NZ_JABMCW010000420.1 coordinate 2,698, forward strand.
GGCTTCGTTCCTGGCGACCGATGAACCGCTGGTCATCGCTGACATCCTTGAGTTCACGCTCGATGCCATACAGCTTGTTGATCATCGCCAGCGCCACATCGGCACGTCCCGTCTTGCCTTTGGGCTGCACCTTTTGCGCCTCGACAAACTTGCGTCGTGCATGAACCATGCACGCCAACCGTTCGACACCGGGCTGTAATGCCAACGCGTTGTAACCGGCGTAATCATCGGTCATGACATAACCGCGATAGCCCTCCAGCAGGCGCAACGGTACCTCCTGCGCACGGCTGGTGGTGTAGTCGAACAACACGACTTGTCGATCAGGTGGCCCGCTGGCCTGCACCCACATCCAGGACTGGCTGGTCGGGTCGCGATCCGGTTCCTTGAGCACCTGCACCCGCGTTTCATCGCAGTGAATCACCGGGCTTTCCAACAACCGCTCACGCATCAGGTTCAGCAGCGGCTGGAAGTGTTCGCTGCACTGGATTACCCAGCGGGCCAAGGTTTGCCGGGGGATTTCGATGCCATGCCGGGACAGTACGCTTTCAAAACGGTGTAGCGGCAGACCATCGACATACTTGGTGGTCAGCAGCATGGCCAGCACGCTGGGGCTGGCCATGCTCTTCTCGATCAGCTGTGCCGGTTTGTCGGCGGTGACCGGCGCCGCTTCACAACCACGGCAGCCGTAGACCTTGCGCACATGTTTGAGCACGCGGATCTGCATCGGCACGATATCGAGCTGCTCGCTGGTTTCCTCGCCAACCACATGCTTGCGGCAACCGCAGACGCAGGTCAGCTCGTGCTCGGGCAAGTCGTGGATGACTTCGACACGTGGCAGGTCGGCCGACAACGGTTTGCGCTTGCCACGACGTTTGACTGGGGCAACGACTTCTTCGTCCGCACCCTCAACCACGGCCAGCAACGGCTCGCTTTCCGGCTCGTTGAACATTGCCAGTTGCGGCGTATTGGGATCGACCGTCTGCTCGGATTTGCGGTTGAACAGCCGATCCCGCAGCAGCTTGATCTGTTCTTTCAGGTCGACGATATGGGTGGCATAGGCTTCGTTGACTTCCTGCTCGCGCAAGCGTGCTTCGTAGGCCTCAAGCAACATCTGCTTGAGTAGTACGGGATCGTCTGGAAGGTTGGCGGGCAAGGAAATCATGCCCCGGATTATACCGGGTCAGGCAACGAAACGGGGTGTCAGAACCTGATGTGGACGGTTGCGCCAGAGGTCGAAGCCGTCGAGTAACCAGTTAAGTTCCTGGACGGTCAGGACGATGGCTTCGTCGGTGGCGTCGGGGGAAGTTTTGAAACGTTCGGCTTCGAGGCGCTTGAGCCAAAGGCAGAAGCCGTTGCGCTCCCAGTACAACACCTTGATGCGGTTACGGGCTTTATTGAGGAGGACGAACAGTACGGGGTCGAACACGG
>NZ_JABMCW010000421.1:0-4114 GCF_013179705.1 Pseudomonas sp. CM25
GCCGGCGGCCTGTGGCCACTGCTGCACGACCTGCTGGCGCAGGCTGTTGCTGGTGTCGAGCAGCCACGGCGTTTCGCAGAAGCGGATACCGTTCATGTCGTTGTACTGGTTCACGTCACCGCTGGCGCTGTACAGGTTCGAGGTGGCGTAGACCGGCACGTCACCGGCGTACTGGAAGTTCAAGGTCGGCTTGATCTGCTGCGCCTGTTGCGGGGTCGAGGCGAGGAAGATGAAGTCGATATCCTGGCGGCGCGATGGTTGTGCGGAAATGCTGCCGCCGACCGTGCTTTGCAGGCTTTTGGCTCGGCCTTCGCTCTGGCGCAGCTGGAACAGATCGGCGATCTGCTGGGCCAGGGCAACGGGTTGGGCGATGCGCTGGGCGGCGAGCAGGGTGCCGCCATTACCTTCCCAGTCCTGGCGGAAGGCGGCCAGCACGCGGTCACCCCATTCGCCGCTCGGCACCAGGGCTACCGCGCGAACCATGCCGTCGGCGCGGGCGCGGCGGGATACCTCGCGGGCCTCGTCTTCGGCAGCCAGGCCGAACTGGAACAGCTGCGGCGGGGCTTTCTGCCCAGCGTCAGCGTAGTTCAGTGCCAGGGTGGTGATCGGCAGTTGCGGTTTGGCGGCCAGTTGCTTCACCAGTGGTTTTTCCAGTGGGCCAATGACCAGTTGCACGCCAGCGGCCTGGGCCTGGCGATAGAAGTCGTCGAGCGAGCCGATGCGCGAGCTGTCGAACAACTGCACCGCAGGTGCTGCCTGGCCGGCTTGCTGGGCCTGGAAGTGGGCGGCCATGAAGCCGTCACGCAAGGCGCGGGCAACCCCGGCCAGCGGGCCTTCCTGAGGCAGTAGCAGGGCGATTTTGGTCAGCGGCTGGCTGGCCAGTTCCTTGAGCTTGGTCAGGGCTGTCGGCAGTTGCTTGGCGGCAGGGTGGTCCGGGTGCTGTTTCACCCAGTCCTCGATAGCCGCCTGCTGCTGTTCCAGGGTGCCGGCACTTTTCACGGCGAAGGCCAGGCTGGTCCAGCCAGCCAGGGTCTGGTCGTTGCCAGGTTGCTGCAGTTGCTCTGCCGGCAGCGAGGCGACCAGGGCCCAGATGGCGTCGTTGTTGGCGCTGGCGGCCTGGCCGCTGAGCAGCGGGCCCAGCAGCATGCGCTGTTGCGCGGCAGGCAGCGCCTGGCCGTCGGCTTCGAGGGCGGCGGCGTGCACGCTGTAGGTACGCACTTGCTGCGCTTCAGGCAGCTCGGCAACGCGCTGCAGGCTGGGGTGGGCCAGGGCAGTCAAGGCTGCCTTGGGCTGGTTGCGGCTCATGGCCAGCTCGGCCGCCAGGGTGCTGGCGAACACTTGCTGGGCCGGCTTGAGCGTGTCCATCGGGACCTGCTCGAGGATGCGCGCGGCGCGCGGGAAGTCCTTCTGCTTGTAGGCCAGGTCGGCCGCGCTCAGGCGCAGCAGCGCAGCGTCTTCTGCAGACTTGCTGGAAGCAGCCTTTTCCAGCAACTGCTCGATGCTGGCGTCCGGGGTGCGCGGCAGTTCGCCCAGGCTGGATGAGGGCGAGCTGGCGCAGGCCGCCAGCAAGGCAGCGAGGCAGAGGGCTGTAAGCAGCCGCAGGCAAGCGATCATGTAAAGGTCCTGTTACTCGATCAAGTTGGCCGGCAATTGTACCCAAGCACTGGCCGGGGCGCGATGTTGCTGTGTCGATCCTTCACTATAGGTGGCCTGGCGCCGATCGCTGGCGAAGTTCTTTGCGCCCTGTTACGGGCGCTCGGGCTACAATGGCGCCTTTGATCCGAATGACAGGTGTGCGCAGTGACTGATGTGGCAGGGGCTTCGAAATCCGCGGTGGGGACGCTGTATGTGGTGGCAACCCCCATCGGCAACCTTGACGACATGAGCGCCCGGGCGCTGAAGGTGCTGGCGGACGTGGCGCTGATCGCCGCCGAAGACACCCGTCATTCGGTCCGCCTGCTGCAGTACTTCGGTATCGACACGCCGCTGGCAGCGTGCCATGAGCACAACGAGCGTGACGAGGGCGGGCGTTTTCTTACCAAACTGCTGGCCGGCGAGAATGTGGCGCTGGTCTCCGATGCCGGCACGCCGCTGATCTCCGACCCCGGCTACCACCTGGTACGCCAGGCGCGGGCCGCAGGGGTGAGCGTGGTGCCGGTGCCGGGTGCCTGCGCCTTGATCGCCGCGCTGTCGGCCGCCGGCCTGCCGTCGGACCGCTTCATTTTCGAAGGCTTCCTGCCGGCCAAGACTGCGGGGCGCCGGGCGCGTCTGGAGCAGGTAAAGGAAGAGCCGCGCACGCTGATCTTCTATGAGGCGCCGCACCGCATCCTGGAATGCCTTCAAGACATGGAGGCCGTCTTTGGCGGTGATCGCCCGGCCTTGCTCGCGCGCGAACTGACCAAGACATTCGAGACCCTCAAGGGTCTGCCCCTGGCTGAGCTGCGTGCCTTCGTTGCCGGTGACAGCAATCAGCAGCGCGGTGAGTGCGTGGTGCTGGTGGGTGGCTGGAGTGCACCTGAAGGCGAACAGGCCATCAGCGTCGAAGCGCAGCGGGTGCTCGATTTGCTTCTGGCCGAGTTGCCGCTCAAGCGCGCGGCGGCGCTTGCCGCTGAAATTACCGGGGTAAGGAAGAATCTGTTGTATCAACTTGCCCTGGAAAAACAGAAAGCCGAATAGTGGCAGTTTGATATAAATGCCGGTATCACTTGTTCTTGGGCGCGTGTGCCGTTAACCTTGTCGGCGGAGAGTCGATCGGACAGTCGCTGCCGTCTTTTGTTCCGCAAAAGGCGGGGGAGGAAAGTCCGGGCTCCATAGGGCAGAGTGCCAGGTAACGCCTGGGAGGCGCGAGCCTACGGAAAGTGCCACAGAAAATAACCGCCTAAGCACTTCGGTGCCGGTAAGGGTGAAAAGGTGCGGTAAGAGCGCACCGCACGGCTGGCAACAGTTCGTGGCTAGGTAAACCCCACTCGGAGCAAGACCAAATAGGGTTCCATCAGGCGTGGCCCGCGTCGGAACCGGGTAGGTTGCTAGAGGCGTCCAGTGATGGCCGTCGTAGAGGAATGACTGTCCTCGACAAAACCCGGCTTACAGATCGACTCTCCACCTTTCCTTCCCTGCTGTAATCGTCAGCAGCGCCCTCTGGTAAGACCGAAAAAATCTTACTCTTGATAAATCACTTTAACTTCGAACTCCATCTGCTTGCGTGGGTTTGATTTTTATCGCGTTTTTTTCCCATTGGTATTCCTTCCACATTCCTTTATCGCGCTAAATCTCGGTCCTGTAAGACTTTTCCTCATGAACGTGCCTTGACGGTGCTGCGGGCGGATTCCTATAGTGTGCGCAAGTGGCAGAAAGTGGGATGAAGTGGGTTTTCTGACACAAAAAAGCTACCATTGTGGGGAATCGCAGCCGTGTTCCGCGGAGCCAACGCCGTCAGCCTCGATGCCAAGGGCCGTCTCGCCATGCCGAGCCGGTACCGTGACGAGCTCGATTCGCGTTGCAATGGCCAGCTGATCGTGACCATTGATGCTGTGGATCCCTGCTTGTGTGTTTATCCCCTCGACGAGTGGGAACAGATAGAAGCCAAGTTGCGTGCCTTGCCATCGTTGCGTGAGGAAAACCGCCGCCTGCAGCGTTTGCTGATCGGTAATGCGGTTGACCTGGAGCTCGATGGCAGTGGGCGTTTCCTGGTACCGCCCCGTTTGCGGGAGTACGCCAAGCTCGACAAGAAGGCGATGCTTGTGGGGCAACTGAACAAATTCCAGCTGTGGGACGAAGATGCCTGGAACGCGGTTTCGGCAGCCGATCTTGCAGCTATCCAACAACCGGGCGCCATGCCCGACGAATTGCGTGACCTGATCCTGTGACCATAGATAGCGGCTTCAACCACATCACCGTCCTGCTCGACGAAGCTGTCGAGGCATTGGCCCTGCGCGCCGACGGTTGCTATCTGGACGGCACCTTTGGCCGTGGCGGACACAGCCGGCTGATCCTCAGCAAGCTCGGGCCGCAAGGGCGGCTGCTGGGCTTCGACAAAGATCCACAGGCGATTGCCACAGGGCAAGCGCTGGCGGCCGAAGACGGCCGCTTTGTCATTGTGCAGCGCAGCTTTGCC
>NZ_JABMCW010000422.1:0-4114 GCF_013179705.1 Pseudomonas sp. CM25
CACCAGAGCCTGGCCAACCTGGGCATCGTCGCCTTCGTCGCCACCTTGCAGTTCCTGCCAGGGGTGCTGTCGGTGCTGTACTGGCCCACCGCCAACCGCCGCGGCTTCATCGCCGGGCTGCTGGCCGGCACCCTGGTGTGGATGGTGACCATGTTGCTGCCGCTGCTGGGCAACCTGCAGGGCTTCTATATCCCGCTGCTGGACATGATCTATGTGCTGGACGACACCAGCTGGCACATGGCGGCCATCGCTTCGCTGGCAGCCAACGTGCTGCTGTTCACCCTGATCTCGTTGTTCACCAACGCCAGCAACGAAGAGGTCAGCGCGGCAGAAGCCTGCGCCGTGGACAACGTGCGCCGCCCCCAGCGCCGCGAACTGCACGCCGCCTCGCCGCAGGAGTTCGCTACCCAGCTGGCCAAACCGCTCGGCGCCAAGGCGGCGCAAAAAGAAGTGGAGCAAGCCCTGCGTGACCTCTACCTGCCGTTCGACGAGCGACGCCCCTATGCCCTGCGCCGCCTGCGCGATCGCATCGAGGCCAACCTGTCCGGCCTGATGGGGCCGAGTGTGGCTCAGGACATGGTCGAGAGCTTCCTGCCGTACAAGTCCGGTAACGAGAACTACGTGACCGAGGACATCCACTTCATCGAAAGCCGCCTTGAGGACTACCACTCGCGCCTGACCGGCCTGGCCGCCGAACTCGATGCCCTGCGCCGTTACCACCGCCAGACCCTGCAGGAATTGCCCATGGGTGTCTGCTCGCTGGCCAAGGACCAGGAAATCCTCATGTGGAACAAGGCCATGGAAGAGCTGACCGGTATTGCCGCCAAGCACGTGGTCGGCTCACGCCTGGTCACCATCGACGAACCCTGGCGTGGCTTGCTGCAGGGCTTCATCAACGTGCCGGACGAGCATTTGCACAAGCAGCGCCTGGCGCTGGACGGCCAGCCGCGCTGGCTGAACCTGCACAAGGCGGCCATCGACGAACCGCTGGCACCGGGTAACAGTGGCCTGGTACTGCTGATGGAAGACCTCACCGAAACCCAGGCGCTGGAAGACAAGCTGGTGCACTCCGAACGCCTGGCCAGCATTGGCCGACTGGCGGCAGGCGTGGCCCACGAGATCGGCAACCCGATCACCGGCATCGCCTGCCTGGCCCAGAACCTGCGCGAGGAGCGCGAGGGCGACGGTGAAATCACCGAGCTGTCCAGCCAGATCCTCGAGCAGACCAAGCGGGTGTCGCGCATCGTCCAGTCGCTGATGAGCTTTGCCCATGCCGGCGGCAGCCACCAGAACAGCGAAGAGCCGGTGTGCCTGGCCGAAGTGGCGCAGGACGCCATCGGCCTGCTGGCATTGAACCGGCGCAATTTCGAAGTGCAGTTCTTCAACCTCTGCGACCCCGACCACTGGGCCGAAGGGGACCCGCAGCGCCTGGCCCAGGTGCTGATCAACCTGCTCTCCAACGCCCGCGACGCCTCGCCGGCAGGCAGTGCCGTGCGCGTGCGCAGCGAAATCAGCGAGCACACGGTAGACCTTATCGTCGAGGACGAGGGCAGCGGGATTCCGAAGAGCATCATGGACCGCCTGTTCGAGCCCTTTTTCACCACCAAGGACCCGGGCGAAGGCACCGGACTGGGGCTCGCTCTGGTCTATTCCATCGTGGAAGAGCATTATGGGCAAATCACCATCGACAGCCCTGCCGATATCGAACGGCAACGTGGCACCCGGATCCGCGTGACCCTGCCCCGGCATGTCGTAGCGACGTCCCCTGAAATTCGAGACCGTCGAGAGAATTGAATCAATGCCGCATATTCTGATCGTCGAAGACGAAACCATCATCCGCTCGGCCCTGCGTCGCCTGCTCGAGCGGAACCAGTACCAGGTCAGCGAGGCCGGCTCGGTGCAGGAAGCCCAGGAACGCTTCAGCATTGCCACCTTCGATCTGATCGTCAGCGACCTGCGTCTGCCAGGTGCGCCCGGTACCGAGCTGATCAAGCTCGGCCAGGGTACGCCGGTGCTGATCATGACCAGCTACGCCAGCCTGCGCTCGGCGGTGGACTCGATGAAAATGGGCGCGGTGGATTACATCGCCAAGCCCTTCGACCACGACGAGATGCTGCAGGCAGTGGCACGCATCCTCCGCGACCGGCAGAACGCCCCCGCGGCGGCACCGGCTGCCGAGCCACGCGCCAGCAATGGCAAGGCCGCAGCGGCCGACAAAGGCACCGCGGCAGCAGCCAATGGCGAAATCGGCATCATTGGCTCGTGCCCGCCCATGCAGGACATGTACAGCAAGATCCGCAAGGTCGCGCCCACCGACTCCAATGTGCTGATCCAGGGCGAATCGGGCACCGGTAAAGAGCTGGTGGCCCGCGCCCTGCACAACCTTTCGCGGCGGGCCAAGGCACCGATGATCTCGGTGAACTGTGCGGCCATCCCCGAGACACTGATTGAATCCGAACTGTTCGGCCACGAGAAAGGCGCGTTCACCGGCGCCAGCGCAGGCCGTGCCGGCCTGGTCGAAGCCGCTGACGGCGGTACCCTGTTCCTCGATGAAATCGGCGAACTGCCACTGGAAGCCCAGGCCCGCCTGCTGCGCGTGCTGCAGGAAGGGGAGATTCGCCGGGTGGGTTCGGTGCAGTCGCAAAAGGTCGACGTACGCCTTATCGCCGCGACCCACCGCGACCTGAAGAACCTGGCCAAGGCCGGCCAGTTCCGTGAGGACTTGTATTACCGCCTGCACGTGATTGCCCTGAAACTGCCGGCCCTGCGTGAACGCGGCAGCGACGTCAATGAAATCGCCAGCGCCTTCCTGGCTCGCCAGCGCGCGCGCATCGGCCGTGACGACCTGCACTTCTCGGCCGAAGCCGAGCAGGCCATTCGTCACTACAGCTGGCCTGGCAACGTACGAGAGCTGGAAAACGCTGTGGAGCGTGCGGTGATCCTCAGCGAAAGCGCAGAAATTTCCGCAGAGCTGCTGGGCATCGACATCGAGCTGAGCGACCTGGAAGAGGACGAGATCCTCAACAACGCCCTGGTCGCAGCCAGTGCCAGCAATGCCAGCCACGAGCCGACCGAGGACCTGTCGCTGGAGGACTACTTCCAGCATTTCGTCCTCGAGCACCAGGACCACATGACCGAGACCGAGCTGGCACGCAAGCTCGGGGTCAGCCGTAAGTGCCTGTGGGAACGGCGCCAGCGACTGGGGATTCCACGGCGCAAGAGTAACGCTACCAGCGAGTGATACGCCCGCAGCATTTGCGGCGCCTGGGAGATCGAGCGCCGCGCGGGCGGCGCTCGATCTCCCAGGCGCTGGACGGGGTGTGGCGAACACACCTGAGCTGGAAACACCCCAGGTAACACATCAGCCCACACAAAAATCTGTTACCCACCCTTTCCGCCGTAACAGTTCCCGAGGCATACGGTAACGAAATTTCGACATTTCCAGCCTCCGAGATTTTGTCAAAACTGTCCAAGCCCTTGATTTTACTGGGTTTTTAAAAGTTGGCACGGCACCTGCTATATGTTTGGTACAAGAACAATAACAAGCACTGCAACTCAGAATAAGAACAAGACGAAACGGCTCACGCACAATAAAAACAAGACGGCGGAGGCGCAGCTAACTGATTCTTTTGGAGAGGATGCGTGTTTGGGGCTTGCCCCACGACCAGGCAGAGAACAACAAAAACTGCACTAAAAAGCAGCGCCTGAACTGGTTGGATCGACAGATCAACGTGACATCAGCGGCCAAAGCAATCCGTTTGCTCTTTACCCCTGAATTGGGGGTCGTCCACAAGCTTCGAGATTTGTGGACAGGGCACTCAACAAAAACAAGAAGCCCAATAAAAAAACAATAAGAGCACGCAACGACTTCTTGGGGAGCTTAGGCTCCCCTTGTCGTTTCTACCCTTCCGGCAGACACTCTGCTACCCGCCTACACCATTCCCTGAGTAAATGCTAGAATCCCCGCCCATCATGCGGCCATTCTCCTATTCTTGGCCGAACATTCCTTCAAACAGTGCATCCCATGCTGAAGAAGCTGTTCCAGTCGTTCCGCCCGCCCGTACCGGGCCAGCACCACAGGCGCACTACGCCTGAGGTGATCAACAAGAGCCAG
>NZ_JABMCW010000423.1:0-4092 GCF_013179705.1 Pseudomonas sp. CM25
CAAACGACGCCAGCTTTGCCTCGAGCTCGGCCACTTCGGGGCCTAGTATATATTGGCCATGGCTCATGACGCGCTGGATGGCAGCATCCAGCGAGTCTTTGATACGCGCCTGTTGTTTTTTCAGGTCGATGAACTCGATCATTTCGAAACTTCCATTTTGTGCAGAATGCTTCCTTCCAGCGTGTAGCGAGCACCGCTGTGTTCGCACAATACCACTCCGCTACCCGACACCGGCAAGTCCAGCTGCTCACCGAATTCGCTCATCCAGCCGATCTGCCGGGCGGGCACCCCCACCATGAGGGCATAATCCGGTACGTCACGATTTATCACCGCACCGGCCCCAATGAATGCGAATTCACCGATCGTGACCCCACAGACAATCGTGCAGTTCGCCCCAAGGGTCGCGCCCTTCTTCACCCGGGTATCCCGGTACTGGTCCTTGCGTTCGATGAGCGAACGCGGGTTGTAGACATTGGTGAAAACCATGCTTGGACCACAGAATACGCCTTCCTCAAGCGTGACGTTGTCATACACAGACACGTTGTTCTGAACCTTGCAACGGTCGCCGATCACGACCTTGTTGCCGACAAAGACGTTTTGCCCGAGAGAGACCCCCGAGCCGATCCGGGCACCGCCGCAGACATGCACGAAATGCCACACGCGCGAGTCTTTGCCGATCTGCGCGCCTTCATCGACGATTGCACTGGGATGCTGATAATGATTCATTGCTTGAGACTCACGCTGGATTGAGTTTGGTCGAACAGCCGTTTCAGCTGTTCACCTGCAAAATGCCCGTAGCGACGCGCGCCGATTTCATTCAGATGGTGAGTGTCTTGGTAGATAAGCTCGCCATGCTCGTAGGGCGCATCAGCAAAAAAGCCCGACCGGGAGAAATCCACATACTGCACGCCTGGCCTCCCCGCAGCGAGCCTTTCCACCTGCGTGTTGGCGACCCGCCACTCCTCATTGAAGGCCAGACCGGCCGGCAGCCCAAGCTCCCGAAACCTGCGTACCCTTTGTACATCGGAGCGAAACATCGGCACCTGCCCCATAATTACGACCTGCTTGTGCGCTGATGCAGCATCATCCAGAAACCTCTGCAGCGCTTTGACAAATGCAGGATTCGGCATCTGGTATTGCCACATTCCGGCGACGATTACCTTGTCCATTGTCGCCAGCGCCTGTTTCACTGCGATGATCTGCTCACGGCAAGCGAGCTGCGCGTACTCAGGAAGTCGCTCTACATCGAAACCCGGGATTGGCACACAGCTGCTGGCAGTAAGCACGCGGTAAGCAATGCCCTGCTCGCTGCCCGCCTGATCAAAGAAGTAGTTGAGTTGGGCAGCGTGGCTGTCACCAATTACCAGAACTGAGGGAGCGACGCTGGCCAGGCCGCGCTTGCATTCACCCACTTGCTGCCCGTGGCAAATCAGCTCAGGGGCTGCATATCGAGCCTGTTCGATCGGTACCGGGCCAACCATCACCGAGTTGAGCCGGGCACTCAGCAAGGCAATCGCCGTGATGCCGAGTACTGCAAGTGCAGCCGTCGGCGCTAGGCGACGAAAGCCGGACAACACACGCACCGGCTCCTCGACAAATCGACAGGAAATCCACGCCAGCGCAAACGACGCTACCAGCGCGACCGACAACCACTGCATGCCGAGTTCATTCTGGCCTGTGTAGTAGCGAAGAAACGCCAGGACCGGCCAATGCCACAGGTACAGGGAGTAGGAAATGCCACCGATCCACACCATCCCTGGTGTGGACAAAAGCGTGTTGACCGCACTGCGTCGCGCTGCGATCAGCAGCGCCGTTCCGGTGCATGGCGCCAGCGCCCATAACCCAGGGAACTGGGTTTTATCTACCAGAACGAAGCTGGCGGCAAGCAAGCCCAAGCCCAGCACGCCTAACAGTGACGACACAGCTGTGGTTAACTCACGGTCTCGCATACCGAGCGCTACCACACCCCCGATCAGAAATTCAGGTGCACGGGCAAGTAGCGAAAAATACTCCCGGCCCTGCCCCATCAGCACGCTCCGACTGCTCCACACGAGCAGAAGGACCGACAGCACCGCGAGCCCAGGCAAGCGCCAGGAACGGGGCAGACAAAGCAGAACAAATGGGAAGATCAAATAGAATTGCATCTCTATCGCGAGCGACCAGGTATGCAATAGCGGTAGCTCTTCTGCACGAGGAGCGAAATAGCTGCCAAAGTCGGCGAAATACAGGTTGCTAGCAAAGACAGCTGCCGACTTCGAACTCTGATGGAAAAACGTGAAGTCTGCAGGTAGCAGAAGGACTGACGACACAACGCTGACCACAGCCAGCATGACTGCATAGGCGGGAACGATGCGCTTGAAACGGTTCAGGTAAAAGTCAGCCAAGCGAATCTTTTGCCCCGGCTCCGTCAATAGCGCAGTGATGATAAAACCCGAAATAACAAAAAATACATCGACCCCAACGAACCCCGCTGGAAGCCATGCGCTGTCCATGTGGTAGGCAAGAACTGCCAGAACCGCTACCGCACGCAAACCCTGAACGTCCAGGCGCATGTGTTTGCGCGCCCGTACCGAGCTCCATTCCTGCGGCGATGTTTCATTGTTATTGGACAAGCTGGCCAAGACCTTGCAAAGGGTAGCGCAAGAAAAAAGGCGGCCCGGCGGCCGCCCGGTATCATGCCTGTTTCAGCGGGAGAGACTCAGCACGAAAGGATGTGCCTCGTTGTCCTTCGCCTGAGCGATAGCTGAACTACGAATCACGTTCACAGTCTCCACGCAATGGCGAGCGTCCTCGATGCCGTAACCACGGCCGGCCAGGATTTCCTCATAGCTGGTTGTATGCAGGTCCGTGAAACCTTCGGAAAACTCCATCTCCTCGCCATCTACGGTGATGGAGCGATAGGTAGGCTTCTTACCTTTGACGGACTCAGGCAGGTCATCGGCATCCACCGAAAGGAACCAGCGCACGCGTGCCTTCTCGTATTCGAGGTAGCCGGCGGCCTTGTGCTCCGATGAATAATGTACGACGTTGCGCTGCAGCTTGCCGAATATGAAGTGCAGCATGTCGTAGAAGTGGACGCCAATATTGGTGGCGACGCCAAACGACTTGCGAGGGTCCCCTTTCCAGCTTTTTAGGTACCACTTGCCGCGCGAAGTGATATAGGTCAGATCTACTTCGTACTTGTGCTCACGATGCGCTGCCGCAACTTTTTCCTTCAGCTTGATGATCGCCTGGTGATGACGCAGCTGCAGGATATTGTAGAGGCGCTTGCCGGTCTCTTTTTCGATGAGAGAAAGCTGATCGAGCATTTCTGGTGTTGGTACCAACGGCTTTTCGCAGATCACATCGCAACCCAAGCGCAGCCCCGCGGCGATGTGCGGGTAATGCAAGTAGTTTGGAGAGCAGATGGCGACATAATCCAGCGCGGTCGCAGCATCTCGCTTCAGACCATTAGCATGCTCGAGGAAAAATTCAAACTCGGTGAAAAACTCGCTCTGCGGCGAGATGCTGTCGATGATACCGACCGAATCATTGATGTCGTAAGCGGATACCAGGCGGTTGCCGGTGTCCTTGATAGCCCGCATGTGTCGCGGAGCAATGTAGCCGGCAGCGCCGATCAGTGCAAAATTCTTCATGAACCGTCCTTACCAAACAGTTGAACCCGCCCGGTACCGAGCCCCAGGCGGATAGGCAAAACTACCTGCGGCTCACGCCTTTATGATGTGGGCTGCGGGAGCACGGTATTTGCCACGGCTGTCCACGATCAACTTGGCCTTGGCCTCGATCAACGCGTAATCGAACTTGTCGTGGTCGGTCGCCAATACCACCGCATCGAAGGAAGCCAGGTTTTCTGGAGTCAAGGGCTCGCTGCGAAGGTCAAAGTGATGTTCGCGCATCTTCGGGAAGACCGGCACATGGGGGTCGCTGTAGGCAACCACGCCACCTTTAGCCTCGATCAGTTCCATGATTTCTACCGAGGGCGACTCGCGCATGTCATCGACATTTTTCTTGTAGGCAATGCCCAGGACGAGAATTCGGCTACCTTTCAGCGCCCTGCCAGCCTCGTTCAGCCCATCCATCAGTTTGCCGAGG
>NZ_JABMCW010000424.1:0-4092 GCF_013179705.1 Pseudomonas sp. CM25
ACCGGCAGGCTGACGATGTCACCGGCGGCGACGCGGATCTCGCGCTGGCCTTCCAGCTTGAGGTCCGGCAGGCCGGCGGCCTCCAGCACGTAGACGTGGTCGCGCTGGTCCTTGTTCATCACCTTCAGGCTGTACACGTTCTCGATTCGGCCCTGGGCATTCTCACGGTACAGCACGCGGTCCTTGCTGACGTCGAAGCCGACCAGCGAGCGGGTGGCGAAGGCAGTGGCCAGGCCGATCATCATCACCAGCAGCACGGCGGCATAGCCGATCAGGCGCGGGCGCAGCATGTGGGTCTTCTGCCCGGACAGGTTGTGCTCGGTGGTATAGCTGATCAGGCCTTTGGGGTAGTTCATCTTGTCCATGATGCTGTCGCAGGCGTCGATGCAGGCGGCGCAGCCGATGCACTCGATCTGCAGGCCATCACGGATGTCGATGCCGGTAGGGCAGACTTGCACGCACATCGTGCAGTCGATGCAGTCGCCCAGGCCCTGGGCTTTGTAGTCGGCGTCTTTCTTGCGCGGGCCACGGGTTTCGCCACGGCGCGGGTCGTAGGAAACGATCAGCGTGTCCTTGTCGAACATCACGCTCTGGAAGCGTGCATACGGGCACATGTAAACGCACACCTGTTCGCGCAGCCATCCGGCGTTGCCGTAGGTGGCGAGGGTGAAGAAACCGACCCAGAAGTAGGCCCAGCCGTCGGCCTGGCCGGTGAAGAATTCGATGACCAGTTCACGGATCGGCGAGAAGTAGCCGACGAAGGTCATGCCGGTGACAAAGCCGATCAGCAGCCACAGGCTGTGCTTGGCGAACTTGCGCAGGAACTTGTTGCCGCTCATGGGCGACTTGTCCAGTTTCATGCGCTGGTTGCGATCGCCTTCGGTGACCTTTTCGCACCACATGAAGATCCACGTCCACACGCTTTGCGGGCAGGTGTAGCCGCACCACACGCGCCCGGCATAGACAGTGACGAAGAACAGGCCGAAGGCGGCGACGATGAGGATGCCCGAGAGCAGGATGAAGTCCTGTGGCCAAATGGTGGCGCCGAAGATGTAGAACTTGCGTTCGGGCAGGTTCCACCACACGGCCTGGTGCCCGCCCCAGTTCAGCCAGACGGTGCCGAAGTACAGCAGGAACAGCAGCGCCCCGCCAACCATGCGCAGGCGGCGGAATACGCCGGTGAAGGCGCGGGTGTAGATTTTCTCGCGGGAGGCGTAGAGGTCGACGGAATCCTTCCCTTTGTTGGCAGGCGGGGTTACATCATGTACCGGAATTTGCTTGCTCATCATCAAGTCCCACGGCAGTGGAGAAACGCCGCGGCCAGTGCGTGCCGGCCGCAGTCTCGCGCAATCTGCTAGCGCTCTGCGGTCCATGATACGCCGCTGGTGGCGGTATGGGACCTCGCTGCGACCTTTAGTCGCGTTGGGTTTGGGGTGTGAAACGTGTTATGGCAGGTGTCAATTGATCCAGGTCATTTGCCTGCAAGAAATGCTGTGCCAGTACCGGCTTCTTCGCGGCTAAAGCCGCTCCCACAGCGATTGCATTATCCTGTGGGAGCGGCTTTAGCCGCGAAAGGGCCAGGCCTGCCTACTCAGCCTTGGCCTGTTCCTGGTCCTTGTGCGAGAGGCTGTACACGTAAGCCGCCAGCAAATGCACCTTGTCGTTACCCTGCATCTGCTCCTGGGCCGGCATCTGCCCCTGACGGCCATAGCGAATGGTCTGCTGCAGTTGCGCAAAGCTCGACCCATAGATGAACGCCTGCGGGTGGGTCAGGTTCGGTGCGCCCATGGCCGGCGTGCCCTTGCCCTCCGGCCCGTGGCAGGCCACGCAGTTGGCTGCGAAGATCTTCTGCCCGTTCTCGGCATCGGCCTTCGCGCCCTCTGGCAGGGTACGGCCATCGAGCTTGCTGACCACGAACGCAGCCACGTCGGCCACGCCCTGGTCACCGATCACCTCGGCCCAGCCCGGCATCACGCCGTGGCGGCCGCCCATGATGGTGGTCTTGATGGTTTCCGGCTCGCCGCCCCAGCGCCAGTCGTTGTCGGTCAGGTTGGGGAAGCCGAAGGCACCCTTGGCGTCGGAACCGTGGCACACCGAGCAGTTGGAGGCGAACAGCCGCGCGCCCATTTTCAGCGCCTGCGGGTCCTTGGCCACCTCTTCGATGGGCATGGCGGCAAACTTGGCGAAGATCGGCCCGAAGCGTGCGTCGGCCTTGGCCATTTCCTTTTCCCACTCGTGCACGCCGGTCCAGCCCGGCTGGCCGTTGGAAAACTCGGTCTGCTTCTCGCTGTCCAGGTACGAATAGCCCGGCAGGATGCCTTTCCAGTTGCCCAGGCCCGGGTATAGCACCAGGTAGCCGAGGGCGAAGATGATGGTGCCGACGAACAGCCAGAACCACCATTTCGGCAGCGGGTTGTCGTATTCCTCGATGCCGTCGAAGGCGTGCCCCACAGTTTCATCGGTCACCTCCTCGCGCTGGCCCTTGCGGGTCGACAGCAACAGCCAGGTCAGCGCGAAGATGGTGCCCAGGGTCAGGACGGTAACGTACAGACTCCAGAAGGTTGTCATTGTTTTTTGCTCCCAGAAGCTTTTGCGTGCTCGTGCTCAACGTGGCGGCTGGCATCGGGGTCATCTGCGAAGGGCAGCTGGGTCGCTTCGTCGAAGTCCTTTTTACGCCGCGGGTTGAACACCCACAGCGCCAGGCCCACGAAGGCCACCATCACCACCACGGTGCCCAGGCCGCGAATCATCCCGATATCCATCAGCGTCACCGTTTGCTCTTGATGATGGTGCCAAGACCCTGCAGGTACGCAACGATGGCGTCCATTTCGGTCTTGCCCTTGACCGCGTCACGCGCGCCGGCGATGTCGGCGTCGGTGTACGGGGTGCCGAGTGTGCGCAGCACTTCCATCTTCTTCGCGGTGTCCTTGCCGTCGAGCTTGTTCTCGACCAGCCAGGGGTAGGACGGCATCTTCGATTCCGGTACCACGTTGCGCGGGTTGTACAGGTGCGCACGGTGCCAGTCATCGGAGTAGCGGCCACCGACCCGGGCCAGGTCCGGCCCGGTTCGCTTGGAGCCCCACAGGAACGGGTGGTCCCACACGCTCTCGCCAGCCACCGAGTAGTGGCCGTAGCGTTCGGTTTCGGCGCGGAACGGGCGGATCATCTGCGAGTGGCAGCCCACGCAGCCCTCGCGGATGTAGATGTCGCGGCCTTCCAGCTCCAGCGCGGTGCGCGGCTTCATGCCTTCCACCGGCTTGTTGGTCACATCCTGGAAAAACAGCGGGACGATCTGGGTCAGGCCACCGACGCTCACGGCGATGACCATGAAGAAGGCCAGCAGGCCTATGTTCTTCTCGACGGCTTCATGCTTCATCAGTGCGCTCCCACGACAACAATCTTGGCGGCTTCCTCAGCCTCTACCGGGTTGGCGGCACGTACGGTACGGAACACGTTGTAGGCCATCAGCAGCATGCCGCTGGCGAAGAACGCACCGCCCAGCGCGCGGACGATATAGCCCGGGTGGCTGGCCTGCAGGGCTTCGACGAAGGAGTAGGTGAGGGTGCCGTCATCGTTGATGGCGCGCCACATCAGGCCTTGGGTGATGCCGTTGACCCACATCGAGGCGATGTACAGCACGGTACCGATGGTGGCCAGCCAGAAGTGCGCGTTGATCAGGCCGACGCTGTGCATCTGCTCGCGGCCATACAGGCGCGGGATCATGTGGTACACGGCACCGATGGAGATCATCGCCACCCAGCCGAGGGCGCCGGCGTGCACGTGGCCGATGGTCCAGTCGGTGTAGTGCGACAGCGAGTTGACGGTCTTGATGGCCATCATCGGGCCTTCGAAGGTGGACATGCCGTAGAACGCCAGCGACACCACCAGGAAGCGCAGGATCGGGTCGGTGCGCAGTTTGTGCCAGGCGCCGGACAACGTCATCATGCCGTTGATCATGCCGCCCCAGCTTGGCGCCAGCAGGATGATCGACATCACCATGCCCAGCGACTGCGCCCAGTCAGGCAGGGCGGTGTAGTGCAGGTGGTGCGGGCCGGCCCAGATGTACAGAGTGATCAGCGCCCAGAAGTGCAC
>NZ_JABMCW010000425.1:0-4072 GCF_013179705.1 Pseudomonas sp. CM25
TACTTGCGGTCCGTCAGTGCAACGATGTCGCGCTTCTGCTCGCCGGTGTACAGCTGGCGCGGGCGGCCAATCTTGTACGGGCTGGAGAGCATTTCTTTCCAGTGCGAAATCCAGCCCACGGTACGTGCCAGGGCGAAGATCACGGTGAACATGCTGGTCGGAATGCCGATGGCCTTGAGGATGATCCCCGAGTAGAAGTCGACGTTCGGGTACAGCGAGCGCTCGATGAAGTAAGGATCGGTGAGGGCGATCTCTTCCAGGCGCATGGCCAGTTCCAGCTGCGGGTCGTTCTTGATGCCCAGCTCGCGCAGGACTTCGTCGCAGGTCTGCTTCATGACGGTGGCGCGCGGGTCGCGGTTCTTGTACACGCGGTGACCGAAGCCCATGAGCTTGAACGGGTCGTTCTTGTCCTTGGCCTTGGCGATGAAGGTGTCGATGTTCGAGACATCGCCGATTTCATCCAGCATGGTCAGCACGGCTTCGTTCGCACCGCCGTGGGCCGGGCCCCACAGTGCAGCGATACCGGCGGCGATACAGGCGAACGGGTTGGCGCCCGAGGAGCCTGCCAGGCGCACGGTGGAGGTGGAGGCGTTCTGCTCGTGGTCGGCGTGGAGGATGAAGATCCGGTCCATTGCCTTGGCCAGCACCGGGCTGATCGGTTTGATCTCGCACGGGGTGTTGAACATCATGTGCAGGAAGTTTTCCGCGTACGACAGGTCGTTGCGCGGGTACATCATCGGCTGGCCCATGGAGTACTTGTAGACCATCGCGGCCAGGGTCGGCATTTTCGCGACCAGGCGCACCGCGGAGATTTCGCGGTGTTGCGGGTTATTGATGTCCAGGGAGTCGTGATAGAACGCCGACAGGGCGCCGACCACGCCGCACATCACCGCCATCGGGTGAGCGTCGCGACGGAAGCCGTTGAAGAAGGATT
Organism: Pseudomonas sp. CM25; assembly: GCF_013179705.1. Taxonomy (NCBI): domain Bacteria; kingdom Pseudomonadati; phylum Pseudomonadota; class Gammaproteobacteria; order Pseudomonadales; family Pseudomonadaceae; genus Pseudomonas; species Pseudomonas sp. CM25. The sequence continues at coordinate 935 of NZ_JABMCW010000425.1, forward strand.
TCAGCTGCTCGTGAACCATGGTGTGGTTTTTCACGGTGCTGACGAACTGGGCCTTCTGCTCGGCATTCGGCAGTTCGCCGTTGAGCAGCAGGTAGCAGGTTTCGAGGTAGTCGGACTGTTCGGCGAGTTGCTCGATCGGGTAGCCGCGGTGCAGCAGGATACCTTTGTCGCCGTCAATGTAGGTGATCTTCGACTCGCACGAGGCGGTCGCCATGAAACCAGGGTCGAAGGTGAAGTGACCAGTGGCCCCCAACCCGCGGACGTCGATTACATCAGGACCAACGGTGCCGGTTAAAATGGGCAGCTCGACGGGGGCAGCGCCCTCGATGACCAACTGCGCTTTTTTGTCAGCCATGTGGCCTCCTATTAATGCTAGAAATCATCAGACAGACCCCCCACGCAGGGCCCGCACCACTATAGAGGGATAAATTCAGATGTCAATTTGCCTAAAGGCTTGTTGAAACAGGCTTTGAAGCCTGGTTTTTCGCGAAATTCTCGCCCATTTACGCCTTTTGTTCGCTAAAGGCAATGCGCTATTTGGGCTACCCCGTCACGTTGTCATAAGCAGCCTAACTGTCTATACTCGGCACCCGACCGCCAGGGGCTTGCAAGCCCGAACTGCTGGGGGTCGCCGTTCCCTGGGTGGTGGGTACCTGACCAGTACACTTACCAACAACTTTGCCCTGATTCGCTAGGGGCTCTTCAGTGTGAAAAAAGCCGTGAAAAGCCAACGACCTGTAAACCTAGACCTAAGGACCATCAAGCTCCCTGTCACCGCGTACACGTCCATTCTGCACCGTATCTCCGGCGTCATCCTGTTCATCGGCCTTGCCATCATGCTTTACGCATTGGGCAAATCGCTGGGTTCCGAGGAAGGCTTCGGTGAGGTGAAGGCGTGTCTGACCAGCCCGCTGGCCAAGTTCGTGACCTGGGGCCTGCTATCCGCCTTGCTGTATCACCTGGTGGCAGGTGTTCGCCACCTGATCATGGACATGGGCATCGGTGAGACGCTGGAAGGCGGCAAACTGGGCTCGAAAATCGTGATTGTCATCTCCGTGGTGCTGATCGTTCTGGTGGGAGTTTGGGTATGGTAACCAATGTCACGAACCTGTCGCGTTCGGGCCTCTATGACTGGATGGCGCAGCGCGTATCTGCGGTCGTTCTCGCGGCTTACTTCATCTTCCTGATCGGCTACGTGGTCGCCCACCCAGGCATCGACTACACCCAGTGGCATGGTCTGTTCTCCAACAACGCGATGCGGATCTTCAGTCTGCTGGCCCTCGTTGCCCTGGGCGCTCACGCCTGGGTCGGCATGTGGACCATTGCGACCGACTACCTGACGCCAATGTCGTTCGGCAAGTCGGCAACTGCGATTCGTTTCCTGTTCCAGGCGGTATGCGGCGTTGCGATGTTCGCTTACTTCGTCTGGGGTGTGCAGATTCTCTGGGGTATCTGATCCATGGCTAGCATTCCAACCATTTCCTTCGACGCCATCATCATCGGTGGCGGCGGCGCCGGCATGCGCGCAGCGCTGCAACTGGCTCAAGGCGGCCACAAGACCGCCGTAGTCACCAAGGTCTTCCCGACCCGTTCGCACACTGTATCCGCCCAGGGCGGCATCACCTGCGCCATCGCTTCGGCCGACCCGAACGACGACTGGCGCTGGCACATGTACGATACCGTCAAGGGCTCCGACTACATCGGTGACCAGGACGCTATCGAATACATGTGTCAGGAAGGCCCGGCTGCGGTCTTCGAACTGGACCACATGGGTCTGCCGTTCTCGCGTACCGAAACCGGCCGTATCTACCAGCGTCCGTTCGGTGGCCAGTCCAAGGACTTCGGTAAAGGTGGCCAGGCCGCCCGTACCTGTGCCGCTTCCGACCGTACCGGTCACGCGCTGCTGCACACCCTGTACCAGGGCAACCTGAAAGCCGGTACCACCTTCCTCAACGAGTACTATGCCGTTGACCTGGTGAAGAACCAGGAAGGCGCTTTTGTCGGTGTGATCGCGATCTGCATCGAAACCGGCGAAACCATGTACATCAAGTCCAAGGCCACCGTTCTGGCCACTGGCGGTGCAGGCCGTATCTACGCCTCCACCACCAACGCCCTGATCAATACCGGTGACGGTATCGGCATGGCCCTGCGTGCCGGTGTACCGGTGCAGGACATCGAGATGTGGCAGTTCCACCCGACCGGCATCGCCGGCGCCGGTGTACTGGTCACCGAAGGTTGCCGCGGTGAAGGTGGTTACCTGATCAACGCCCACGGCGAGCGCTTCATGGAGCGTTACGCGCCGAACGCGAAAGACCTGGCCGGCCGCGACGTGGTTGCCCGTTCCATGGTCAAGGAAATCATCGCCGGCAACGGCGTGGGCCCGAACAAGGACCACGTACTGCTGAAGCTGGACCACCTGGGCGAGGAAGTGCTGCACAGCCGCCTGCCAGGTATCTGCGAACTGTCCAAGACCTTCGCCCACGTCGACCCTGTGGTCGCGCCGGTGCCGGTCGTTCCGACCTGCCACTACATGATGGGCGGCGTTGCCACCAACATTCATGGCCAGGCCATCACCATGGACGAAGAAGGCAAGGATCACATCATCCCTGGCTTGTTCGCAGTAGGTGAAGTGGCGTGCGTATCGGTTCACGGTGCCAACCGCCTGGGCGGCAACTCGCTGCTCGACCTGGTGGTGTTCGGCCGTGCTGCCGGCCTGCACCTGGAGAAGGCGCTGAGCGACGGCATCGAGCACCTCGACGCCAGCGACACCGACATCGATGTTGCCCTGAACCGCCTGAACAAGCTCAACGAGCGCTCCACTGGCGAAGACGTTGCCAGCCTCAAGCGCGAACTGCAGAGCTGCATGCAGAACTACTTCGGTGTATTCCGTACCGGCGAATACATGCAGAAGGGTATCGAGCAGTTGGCCGGCCTGCGTGACCGCATCGCCAACGTCAAGATCAACGACAAGTCCCAGGCCTTCAACACCGCGCGTATCGAAGCGCTGGAGCTGCAGAACCTGCTGGAAGTCGCCGAAGCTACCGCCATCGCGGCCGAAGCCCGTAAAGAGTCCCGCGGCGCTCACGCCCGTGAAGACTTCGAAGACCGTGACGACGAAAACTGGCTGTGCCACACCCT
>NZ_JABMCW010000426.1:0-4041 GCF_013179705.1 Pseudomonas sp. CM25
TGGGCATCATCGAGATCCCGGCCTTCTACCTGGACTTCAAGGCTTACCGCGCCGGCGACCCGGAGTACAAGAGCACCACCCGTGACGTGAAGAAGCTGCTCACCGAACTGCAGAAAGAGAAAGTCGACGGCGTGGTCATCGATCTGCGCAACAACGGCGGCGGCTCGCTGCAGGAAGCCACCGAGCTGACCAGCCTGTTCATCGAAAAAGGCCCGACCGTGCTGGTGCGCAATAGCGATGGCCGCGTCGACGTGCTGGAAGACGAAAACCCCGGTGCCTTCTACAAAGGCCCGCTGGCACTGCTGGTCAACCGCCTGTCGGCCTCGGCCTCGGAGATCTTCGCCGGTGCCATGCAGGACTACCACCGCGCCCTGATCATCGGCGGCCAGACCTTCGGCAAAGGCACCGTGCAGACCATCCAGCCGCTCAACCATGGCGAGCTGAAGCTGACCCTGGCCAAGTTCTACCGGGTGTCCGGGCAGAGTACCCAGCACCAGGGCGTGCTGCCCGACATCGACTACCCGTCGATCATCGACACCAAGGAAATTGGCGAGAGCGCCCTGCCCGAGGCCATGCCGTGGGACACCATCCGCCCGGTGGTCAAGCCGGCGGCCGACCCATTCAAGCCGTTCCTGGCCCAGCTCAAGGCGCAGCATGAAGCGCGCAGCGACAAGGATGCCGAGTTCACTTACATCCGCGACCGCCTGGCCCTGACCCAGAAGCTGATGAACGAAAAAACCGTCAGCCTCAACGAGCAGGACCGCCGTGCACGCCACGACGATATCGAGGCCAAGCAGCTGGCGCTGGAAAACATCCGCCGCAAGGCCAAGGGTGAAGAGCCGCTCAAAGAGCTGAAGAAAGAGGACGAGGACGCGCTGCCGGCCGAGGATGACAACACCAAGCCGGAAGACGATGCCTACCTGTCCGAAACCGGCCGCATCCTGATCGACTACCTCAGCGCCAGCACCAAGGTGGCCAAGAAGTAAGGCACAGTGACAGTGATGGCAGATTAATGTGACCTGTCATCATACAGTCATCGCGCTGTCGTGAAATATAAGGGCCGGGCATGCAGATGCCCGGCCCTTATATTTTCAGGAATACGTCATGACCGTTGCCGAACAGCTCAGTGCCTTGAGCGCCATTCTGGCTCAAAGCCGCATTCACAGCCTGTTTCAACCGATCATGTGCCTGAGCGAGCAACGGGTATTCGGCCATGAGGCGCTGAGCCGTGGGCCGTCGAACAGCCCGCTGCACGCACCGCTCAACCTGTTTACCATGGCCCGCCAGGCCGGCCGGCTGACCGAGCTGGAGGCCGCTTGCCGGGAAAGTGCCTGCCGCCGCTTCAGCGAGCAACAGTTGCAGGGCAAGCTGTTTCTCAACGTCTCGCCAGAATCGCTGCTGGAACCGCACTACCCCTCCGGTCTTACCCTGAAACTGCTCGAACAGGTCGGGCTGCCGCCAAGCCGGGTGGTGATCGAGCTGACCGAGCACACCCCCACCGACGACTTCCAGCTGCTGTCCAATGCCCTGCACCACTACCGCGACATGGGCTTTTCGATTGCCATCGACGATCTGGGCGCAGGATATTCGAGCCTGCGCCTGTGGTCGGAGCTGCGCCCTGAATACGTGAAGATCGACCGCCATTTCATCGACGGCATCCACCGTGATCCGCTCAAGCGCGAGTTCGTGGGTTCGATATTACAGATTGCCCGAGCGTCCAAGGCGCAGGTTATTGCCGAAGGTATCGAGCTGGCAGAGGAGCTGGCGGTGCTGGTGGAGATGGGCGTGGACCTGGTGCAGGGTTACCTGCTGGGGCGACCGCAGGAGCTGGGCGTGCGTGAGGCCAGGCCGTTGCCGGTATCGATCAGCGTGCCGTTGGCCGAACAGCCGACGGTGCGGCTCAATGCCACGATCGGGCAGCTGCTGGAGTTGTTCGGTCGGCATCAGCACCTGGATGCATTGCAGGTGGTCGATGCCGATGGCAGGCCTTGTGGGTTGATTCACAGGGATGCGTTCCCTGTCATGGCCCTATCACCGGCAAGCCAGCTCCCACACAGGTACAGCGCAAAGGCTCAAGGCCTGTGGTGAACCTGTGGGAGCTGGCTTGCCGGCGATAGGGCCGGTACAGGTAAAGACTCAGGCTGTTTCGGGATAGCAGTACTCGAACACCCGCACCACCTCGGAGGCATGCCATGACGCCGCTTCCATGCCATCCACCGGCCCGGAAAAACGCCCAAGCCGCTCCACGCACTCAAAAAAGCCGGTACGCGGCAAACGGCTGGCACCCTGGCTGATCACCAGCGAGCTGCGCAGTGGCTGCTCGGCGCGGGCATCGAGCAGCGCCAGGTATTCCAACGCCGCGGTCAGCGTCTGCATGGCCGGGCTGGGCAGTTGCAAGCGCTCGATCAGCGCTCGGTACGTCAGCAGGTGACGTTGACGACGGGCCAGGTCAAGCTCGCCCAGCAGGTTATCCCAGTGCTGACGGCTGATCCTGACCTGGCTCATGATGGCTCGCTCCAGCCCGCCACACCCAGGTGCCACGCCAGGGCGCGGCGGATGGCGGCATCGGGCTGACGCTCACCCGACTCGATCATGGCCAGGTACGCCGGGCTGACCCCGACATTGCGCGCCAGTTGCTCAGGGGCAATGCCCCTGGCCTGACGAATCTGCCCTACTTCACTGAACCCCGGCAACGGCGCTTCGGCAGCGCTGCTGGCCGCTTCACCGACAACCGCCTCGGTGGGTGCCTGCCCGGCGGCCTTCAGCAGGGCCTGATACTGCTCCCAGGGAACCACGGCGTACTCGGGCTGACCGTCCCGGCTGATGACCTGAATACCCATTACAAACCCCTTAAAAATGGATTACCGCATGTAATCCGTGCAGCCTATCTACTATGGGGATTAGGCGACGAATGGCGCCGTCTGTGCCCCCAATCATGCCCCAAGCGAGGCCGGATTCGACCATAGCAAAAGGCAATCGGGGTGCTCCCCTTCCGTTATATCTCATTGTAAGCGGTTTCTGGCGCCAGTGCTCAGGCAGGCCCGAGGGGCAAACGTGGGGTGGTGTATGGGGGTCGACGTCTAGGGTCCGCGAATGATGGCACTGCTGAAATTATTAGTTTTAGTAGTCTGATTTATTAGGTCTGATGGCACAGGTGATAAGGCTGGAATGTGCAGCACAGAGCGGTCGTTTATTATATTTATTACTTTTATTACTTTTTTCTAATAAATAGAGAGAGAGAGAGAGAGTACAGGTGTACACTGGAAATCTCATAGGCGTAATAGCGCTGTGCTGATAGCGCCAGCGGCGGCGCCGGGTAGGGCTCATTAGGTAATAAAACCAATAAAGCTAATAATGACCGCTCTAGCACGCGGGTTTGAGCCCTATTAGGTTGCCTTATTAGCCCGATTATTAGGTTGTTACGATCATCCCCGAGCAGCCTTCACCGCCCGCTGAACTGTGCTCAGTGACACACCCAACTTGGATGCGGCATCCCGGTACGACATGCCGTTGTCGATTGCCCCAAGGATCGCTGCGGTATCCGTCTGTTTCGCCCCACCCTTGTACACCCCTCGGGCCTTCGCCTTGGCAATGCCTTCCGCCTGGCGCTCCAGCAGCCTGGCACGCTCAAACTGTGCAACGACGGCCAGGATACCCAGCTGCAGGTTACTCGCGGCTGTGCCGTCGCAGTGGAGCGCACCGTCCTTCACGAAACGAACAGCCACACCCCGGCCATTGAGTTCCTGCATCAACGCCAGCAGATCCACCAGGGAGCGGCTCAGGCGGTCGACACTGTGCACCCATAGGGTATCCCCAGCTCGCAGCACTTCGAGCGCCACGCGCAGCTGTGGGCGGTCCACGGTGCTACCGCTGCAGGTATCGGTGAACACCTTGTCCAGTTGCATGCCATCAAGCTGGCGCTCGGTGCTTTGGTCAGCGGTACTGACGCGGATGTATCCAACGTTCATGGTGCCCACCTCTGTGTTCATCAGGGTCTAGATGTATTCACGGTGGCACCGTTTACCCCTCCAATCAAGCGCG
>NZ_JABMCW010000427.1:0-4038 GCF_013179705.1 Pseudomonas sp. CM25
ATACTCGGTGAAAACAGCAGCGTGAGCATTTCCATCGCACCGTTTGTGGAAGCCTTCGTACTACTGATCGTGCTGCCGATGGCCCTTGCCGTATTCACCAGCGCCGGCGCCCGCCGCTACCGCGCGGTCTCGGCCTGGAACGATGCCTGGGCGTGGCTGCCGGTTCCGGCGATGGCGCTGGTGCTGCTGGTGGTGATCGCTTCGCAGGTTACCGTGGTACTGCGCGACTTCGAGCGCTTGCTGCCGGTGATTCCGGTGTACATCGGCTTCCTGCTGCTGGCACCTGTGCTGGGCCTCATCTCGGCTCGGCTGCTGCGCCTGCCGGCCACCGAGGCCCGCTCGGTGACCTTCAGTGCCGCCACGCGCAATTCACTGGTGGTGCTGCCGCTGGCGCTGGCGTTGCCAGAGGAGCTGCGCAGTTTGGCGGCGGCGGCCGTGATCACCCAAACGCTGCTGGAGCTGGTGGGCGAGCTGATCTACGTGCGCGCAGTACCACGGCTGGTACGCTGACTCACCTTGCGCCTATCAGCCGGCGCGCCAAGCCTCCCATACCACGCGCGTGGCAGCGGCGACGGGTTCGCTGCGCCATGGTGAATCCTTCTTCGCGCCATGGGTAAACACCACCAGAATCCAGGGCGCGCGGCCTTCCGGCCAGATGATCGCCACGTCGTTGGCGACGCCGTAGTCACCCGAGCCTGTCTTGTCGCCCACCACCCAGCCCTGCGGCAGGCCCGCACGGATACGGGCATCGCCCGTGGTATTGCCTTTCAACCAGGCCTGCAACTGTTCACGGCCCGCAACGGGCAGCGCGTCGGTCAGCAGCAAGCGCTGCAGGGTCGTACCCATCGCGATGGGTGTCGTGGTGTCACGCAGGTCGCCGGGTATGGCCGTGTTCAGGCCGGGCTCGTTGCGGTCGAGGCGGAAAACCGGGTCGCCCATGCTACGGGCGAAAGCCGTCAGCCCGGCGGGGCCGCCGACCTGCTCAAGCAGCAGGTTGCCTGCGGTGTTGTCGCTGTATTGCACGGTGGCGGCGCACAGTTCGGCAACGGTCATGCCCTTGCCTACGTGCTTCTCGGTGATGGGGGAATACACCACGAGCTGTTCTTTGCCGTACGGGATGCGGCGCTGCAACAGCCCTGGGTCTTTCTGGCTTTGGTGCAGGATTGCGCCTGCCAGTATGGCCTTGAAGGTACTGCAGAAAGCAAAGCGCTGTTCGGCCCGGTAGGCCAGTTGCTTGCCGGTGGCGGTGTCGAGCGCCCACAGGCCGAGAGTGACGCCCTCGGACTGCTCCAGTTGCTGCAACTGTTCAGTGACCGGGTCGGCTGCCCAAGCAGGCAAGGCCATGGCAGCGGCGCAAACAATTGCCCCCTGAAGCAGGTGGCGGCGGTGAATGGGCTGGTTCATGTCAGCTCCCACTGAAAAACGAAGGGGGAGACTAGAAGGTTTCAACCCAGATACAAAGCCACTGAAACACAATTGCCACGATCGAGGGGCTTTGGCCTGATGCCTGTCAGGCGATTCTTACATAGAGCCATTGGGGCTGCCGCGACGGGCCCTCCTTGGCCCGAACTAACGCTTACAACGCCTCCATCTCCGCGATATCCCGCGCAACCTGATCGGCAGAATGGTCGAACATCGCCTGCTCCTGCTTATCCAGCGGCAGCGCTATCACCCGCGCCAGCCCTTCTTCTGTCAGCACACACGGCACGCCCATGGCGATGCCCTTGCGCCCGTACTCACCCTCGAGAATCGCCACCGCGGGCAGAATGCGGTTTCGCCGATTGGCGATGGCATCCACCATCTGCGCAATGGCCACACCCGGCGCATCGCAGGCGCTGCCCATCTTCTTCAGGTTGAGGATCTCGCCGCCACCTTTGCGGGTGCGCTCGACAATTCGCTCGATCTGCTCACTGGACAAGAAGTGGGACAGCGGCACCGAGCCGATCTGGCAGTAGCGCATCAGCGGCACCATGCTGTCGCCATGCCCGCCCAGCACCAGCGCGGTGATATCCCGGGCAGAAAAGCCGGTTTCCTCGGCGATGAAACACTTCATGCGCGCGGTATCGAGCACGCCGGCCTGGCCGAACACCTTGTCGCGGCCCAGCCCGCTGACGCTCCAGGCGCGGTAGGTGAGCACGTCCACCGGGTTGGACACCACCAGCACCGTTGCCGCCGGCGCATGCTGTTTGATATCCGCCATGATGCCATCGAGAATCGGCAGGTTGATGCTGAGCACATCCTGACGCGACTGCCCTGGCTTGCGCGGTACCCCTGCGGTGATCACCACCATTTCAGAGCCCGCCAGCATCTCGGCCTTGGCCCCACCGGATACCCGCGTGTCGGAGCCGGATTCCACTGCAGCCTGCCACACATCCAGCGCCTTGCCCTGCGCGAGCTCGCCCTGCACGTCCATCAACACCAGTTCACGGCACAGCTCTTCGCGGGCGATGACTTGCGCCGCCGCCTCGCCGACCAGGCCGGCACCCACGATTGTTAGCTTGTTCACCTGACACCTCCCAGCGGCGCGCACCACCAGGAACACGCCTGCGTATAGAGAGAAGTATTGCTTGCCGGGGCGAAAAGGCCAGGCGTGCCCACGGGGATCGCATCAGGTGCTTGCCGCCAAAACGCGATCCCTGTAGGAGCTGGCTTGCCTGCGAAGGGCTGCGCAGCAGCCCCAACGAGCTCAAACCAGCCCCTGCCGCCCGGACCGACCTGCGCTCTCACAGCGCAACACAGGGAATACGCCGCCTATTCCGCCGGGTCCTGAGCATGATGCTCCATCACCTTCCCGCACTGCTCACTGGCCAATCGGCTGATGATGCGGATCGCCTGATGGATGCCAGCCGTGTTGCGGAAACTGAGGCGCGGGTTGTGTTCGCATTCCAGCACTTCGTCATGCTGGACCAGGGCTTCGCCTAACAGCTCCAGGGTCCAGGCATAGCTTTGGATGGTGGAAAGGCGTTCGGTGTCAGTCATGGTGTGCCTCCGATCTGTCGGAGACGGAGCGGGATCGGTCGTGAGTGAGCTCAATGAGATTCGGCGAGGCGCGCCGGCGGCGAACGAGTGCGTGGATCACGGATGGACTTGAGATAAGCATGCATGAGGCTCCAAGTTTTAGTTGGAGCTGCCACGATCCTTCCTACGGGATTGGGTGGCAGCTGTGTGTGGGGTAGGAATACCGGGAAACTTGGAAACCCGGCCAGGCCGAAGCCTGCCCACACACAGCCGCCATGACACAGCACGGCAGGCACAAAAAAAGCGCCAGCTGTGGTGCAGGGGCGCCTAGTGCGTGCGCCAAGTTTACCAACGGGTTCCTACGCCCGGTCACGGATTTTACGTGACCTGGAAATTTAGCCTCACATCTCGCGGAAGAGCAAGTATGGAAGCTGTAGGAATCGTCGCTGAATGTTGTGCGAAAGGCAGTGAACGTGCACGATCAGGGCTTTTAACTACATTTTATTGCTAATGCACATAGAAGCTGACTACAACAGTCAGGCGACTGGAAAGCGGAGGTCAAAATACGCGGGCACCATCGGCCTTGAAGCCGGAGTTCGGAAGGTGAGTCCGTCGGACGGAAAATGAAACCCTACTTCACGGCCGGTCATGGCATGCAGTTCGCGGATGGTGTGTTCGGTCAGGGCTACACCGGGCTAGACCACAGCTTTTATGTAGTCCATCGCTTTTTCGATGTTGGCGACCTCCAGCAGCTGGTCGGTACTTTCCGCTTTGCCTTCGACCTTGCTGTCGATGTACTCCGCCAGCGTAGTCTGGTTGCCCTCGATCCGTGCAGATCCCAAGCTCTCCGGCGTATAAAACAACCCTTTGAGCTGGAAGAAAACGTGCGGTGGGGTGTCGACCTCCAATCTGAGCCTGCGCAGAAACTCGAGCTCGCTCTGCACGTCGACCAGACGGGAGTCGAATGAAGGGTTCAGCAGCTGGAGATCGTGATGGGTAAAGGTTGCCATCTAAGAATTATCTCTAGCCGGAAAATTCATTATGTGGAAAAAATCAGAAAAATAGCACGAAAACATTGGG
>NZ_JABMCW010000428.1:0-4004 GCF_013179705.1 Pseudomonas sp. CM25
CCGCGAATAAGCGCAAGGATTCGCTGGTACACGGAGGTGGCCAGGTACTCGGCCTTCTCATCCGTTTCCGCCACCACCATGGGAATGCCCAGCATCACATACGGCTTGTCCAGCGTGGTGGAGGGCTTGAAGTGGTTGCGGTATACCCGGATGGCCTCGTGCATGTAGCGCGGCGCAAAATGTGAAGCAAAGGCGTAGGGCATGCCGCGCATGCCGGCCAACTGCGCGCTGAACAGGCTGGAGCCGAGCAACCACATCGGTACGTCGGTGTCGTGGCCCGGTACCGCGATCACTTTCTGATCATCGGTGCGCGGGCCCAGGTAGCGCGACAATTCCTCGACATCGTCGGGAAAATCGTCGGCACTGCCCGAGCGTTCGCGGCGCAGGGCATGAGCGGTCATCTGGTCGGAGCCCGGCGCGCGGCCCAGGCCCAGGTCGATACGGCCAGGGTACAGGCTGGCCAGCGTGCCGAACTGCTCGGCGATTACCAGCGGCGCATGGTTGGGCAACATCACCCCACCAGAACCCACACGAATGCTCGAGGTGCCACCGGCCAGGTAGCCAATCAGCACAGAGGTGGCCGAACTGGCGATGCCGTCCATGTTGTGGTGCTCGGCCACCCAGAAGCGGTTGTAGCCAAAGCGCTCGACGTGTTGTGCCAGGTCCAGCGAGTTGCGCAGTGACTGCGCCGGGCCGGCGTCGGCACGCACCGGTACCAGGTCGAGGGTGGAAATCTTCAGGTCACGCAGCTGCGTCATGGAGCCTCCGCAAAGGTGGTTGGCCAACGGCCTTTTTAACTCTGTATGGGCATATTCGGCAGATTCAATGTTTGCCGTGCGATTGGTCTGAACTTGCCGTAGGCGGCTGGCCTCTGAACTCATACGCATGTAAACCACGACCAGGAGGCATCATGAAAAAGACAGCATCGGCGATCTGGCAAGGTGGCCTGAAGGATGGCAAAGGCCTGCTTTCCACGGAAAGCGGCGCGCTCAAGCAGAACCCGTATGGCTTCAACACCCGTTTCGAGGGTTCGCCCGGCACCAACCCGGAAGAACTGATCGGCGCGGCGCATGCCGGCTGTTTCTCGATGGCGCTGTCGATGATGCTCGGCGAAGCGGGGCTGACCGCAGAGCGGATCGATACCGCTGCCGAGGTGACGCTCGACAAGCTGGCAGATGGCTTTGCCATTACCGCCGTGCATCTGGTGCTCAGGGCCAAGGTGCCTGGGGCAAGTGAGGCGCAGTTCCTGGAAATCGCCAACAAGGCCAAGGAAGGTTGCCCGGTGTCCAAGGTATTGAACGCCAAAATCAGCCTGGATGCCGCCCTGGTGGGCTGAAGCGGTGCAACAGGGGCAGTTTGCGGTAGTCTAAACAGCGTCGGCAGCACGCTGCCCTTTGAGGAGCCGTTCCATGATCCGCGTAGCAATCGCTGTATTGGCTTCCCTGGTTGCCACCTCTGCGCTGGCGGCGGTCAAGCCGTGCGAAGAGCTCAAAGCCGAGATCGAGGCCAAGATCCAGGCGCAGGGGGTTGCCTCTTATACCTTGGAAATCGTGCCGAACAGTGAGGTAAAGGACCAGAACATGGTGGTCGGGACTTGCGATGGCGGCACCAAGAAGATCATTTATCAGAAGAATGATCGCTAGGTTCGCAATCCTGGGGCTGCAATGCAGCCCCAGGATTCACGGAATGCAGAACACTTCGCTAGGCTCGTTCACCACCACCGTGCGGCTTGCGTCGTACAGCAGCACTTGCGGCTGCATGACTGGCGCCCGCGCTTCCAGGCGATAGCGCTCTCCAGCCTTGAAGTCGTCAAAGCGTACGGTCAGGTAGCACGTACGGTCCCTGGGCTCGGACATGATCCCGCCCGAGTAGATTTCATAATCGAAACGCACCACCAGTTCGTGCTTGCCCGGCGTCACCTGAAAGTAGCGGCCGTCCTCCAGGCGCTTGCCGTCCAGGCGGTCGGCCATGATCACCCTGCCGGGGGTCATGGTGTAAAGGTCGATCCACGCTTGCTTGGGGTCGACGGGCGGCAAGGGGCTGGCGCAGGCTCCCAGTGCACTGAGGGCGATCAGCATCATGGGCTGGCGCATGGCAAAACTCCCACTTGCGATTTACACCCTACAAGCATAGCGCCGTTTACGTGGCTCAGGTGCGCTGGCAGCCCGCCGGCAGGCCTTGGCCAAGCAGTCTTTGCTGGTGGTCATAGAGTTTGATCCAGGGCCGGAAGCCAATGCTGCCAGCATGCAGCTGATAACGCTGCCCGGCGCTGAAGTCCTTGAAGGTCAGCTTGACCTGGCAATCGCGCCACAGCGGCTCGTCGACCGGGCCGATATTGCTGGGGGTGACCGGGAACTGGTAACGCACGGTCAATTCATGGCTACCAGGTTGTACCTCGAAGTAGCGGCTGTCAGCCCAGTCGCGTTCGTCGACCTGCACGGCGTCCAGCGAGCTGTTTTCGTAGGGTGTAAGGTCGATCCAGGCCTGATTCGGGTCTGCGTCTGGCAGGGTCGAACAGGCGGAAATCAGCAGCAGTGAACCGGCGACCAGCAATGCACGCATGGCGAAACTCCCCCTTGGCGAGATAGTCTTGGAGCGAATCGACCTTGAGCGAGTCAGACAGTCCCGGATGCTTCGACTTTTTCTTGTGCAGCGCTCAGGCCATCGGGCACTCGACCGCGTTTTCACCCGATTGGTTCCGCTGCTGGCGACGCTTCTGCTGAACGGTTGCAGCGGTGCTGCCTACTATGGGCAGTTGGCCGAGGGCCAGTGGCAGCTGCTGCGGGCGCGGCAACCCGTGGAGCAGGTAGTGGCCGACCCGACCACGCCGGCGAAATTGCGTGCGCATCTGCAACATGCCGAGCAGGCACGGGTTTTTGCCAGCCAGCATTTGAAACTGCCGGACAATCGCAGTTATCGGGTTTACGCCGACCTCGGCCGCCCGTATGTGGTGTGGAATGTCTTCGCCACGCCAGAGCTGTCGTTGCAGCCAGTCACGCACTGTTTTCCGGTTGCAGGATGCGTGGCGTACCGCGGGTATTACCAGCAGGGTGCGGCGCGTGGCGCGGCGGCGCTGATGCGCCAGAACGGCCTGGATGTGTATGTGGGTGGGGTTGAAGCGTATTCGACCCTGGGCTGGTTCGATGACCCGATACTGTCGTCGATGGTGGGCTGGGGTGACGAGCGGCTGGCCACGCTGATCTTCCATGAACTGGCCCACCAGCGTTTCTACGTGCAGGACGATACCGAGTTCAACGAGTCGTTTGCCTCCTTTGTCGAGCAGGAGGGAACCCGGCAATGGCGCTTGGCGCGTGGGCTGGCGCCGGTTGGCGGGGACCAGGGGCAGCAGCGTGACGAATTCATCCGCTTGGTATTGGCCAGCCGTGAACGGTTGCAGGCGATCTATGCCGGGCCGTTGGATGATGGGCACAAGCGCCTGGCCAAACGGGCGGAGTTCGAGCGGCTGAGGCGGGAATACCGGCAGGTTCGGGATGGTCAGTGGGGCGGGGACAAGCGCTATGACACCTGGATATATGGGCCGATGAACAATGCCAAGTTGTTGCCATTCGGGCTGTATGACCAGTGGGTGCCGGCGTTTGCGGCGGTGTTTCGCGAGGTTGATGGGGATTGGGGGCAGTTTTATCAGCGGGTTGAGCAACTGGGGAAATTGCCGATTGCAGAAAGGAAAGTGGCGTTGCAGCGGTTGATGATAAGCCTTTGAGATTACGGGGCCGCTTTGCGGCCCATCGTCGGCAAGCCAACTCCCACAGGGACCGCACAGGATTTGCGATGGATGCAGTACTTGTGGGAGTTGGGCTTGCCGGCGATGGGCTGCAAAGCAGCCCCATGGCTATCAAGCCTTGACGAATGCCTGATGCATCTCGGCCAAGGTGGCAAAGTGGAATGCCGGCTCCTGCGCCACCAACTCTTCCTGGCTACCAAACCCGTACCCCACAGCCACTGCCTGCACGCCATTGCTGCGGGCACCGATCAGGTCATGCTTG
>NZ_JABMCW010000429.1:0-3970 GCF_013179705.1 Pseudomonas sp. CM25
CTGCCACCAGGGCGATCTGCTCTTCGCTCAGCCCGACCATCAAGGTAACCGGCTCGAACGGTTTGCGCCCGCGCCGCAGGTCCTTGTCGAACTGCTTGCGGTCATCTTCGTTCAGGCCCAGCACCTGCGCCAGGGTATCGAGCACCTTGGCCGAGTCGCCGCCGGCCCGCTCGCGGGTCATGGTCAGGTCGAAGCTGGGCTTGTTGTCGGCCAGCACCACGCCGTTGCGGTCGTAGATCAGCCCGCGTTCAGGGGCGATGGGCAGCACGTGCACGCGATTGTTTTCCGACACGGCGGTCTGCTGGTCGTGTTGCAGCACCTGGAGCACGTAGAGCCGGCCCACCAGTACACAGACCAGGCTGAACACCAGGGCGGCGCAGGCGAGAAGCCGGCGGTTGACCAGGTGCTTTTCCTTTTCGTGGTCCTTGAGGGGGATGGGTTGCGGCATCGGTGGCTCGTTTTTGCAAGGTATCGCGCCGTGCGGGCGCGCGATCGGGCCGGGGATGCTACGCAACACCTACTGCACCCTCAAGGCGAGTGGCGGGGGGCGTCAGCCTGATATTGGCTGGGTAGCCCGTGATCAGGGCGCTGACGGGCAACATGAAGATTTGTTCATGGCGGGGAGCGAGACCAGATGCAGCAAACATCGCACGGAGCAGACCAGGTAGGCCGGCTACACAATCTGGCTATGGGCAGGGAGTAAGCGAGGATACCTGGCAAGGTGTTTGCGCAACACCACACCAGGTACCTCAGCTCGCGACTATTAGCCGCGACGTTGTCAATGCAGGCCCGGGCGCTTCGGCGAGCGTGTTCGCCGATCTGCCCTCTGACACTGGCTTTGCGTAATTACGTAAGTTCTACGTTGGTGGCGTAGTGCCTGTTGCCTTTTTTTACTACTTTGAATCTCACCATGTCACCATTTTTCAAGTTTAGCGATCCCACTGCCTCCTCAGCCAGGATGACATCTTCATCTTCGATCTCGTAGTCGAGGAAGCCCGCTTTCAGTGAGGCATTGTACATCTTGACTTTTGCCGTCTTTATATCGCTCATGTTTATCGCTCCTGGTTGGATTTGACGCTAAGGTATCAATAAAAAGGCTGACCATTTGAAATGTACTTTAGTACTGTTGCTTTTCACGTCTGCCGCATGTTGCATGATCGGTAGCAAGCGATAATCTTCCTGGAATTATTGCAGCAGATGCCCACGACCTGTTTGGCCCCAACTGTACATCTGCTCTACCTTTACGGTGTAACGTCCCCATGGCGTGACGGGGTCTGACGCATCATTGCTTGAGAGTGCGATGATGGAGCTGGTTGCAATGTAGGTTTCGATCCCCTTACCTACTAGCAAGGCGGCTGCTGTTCCGCGACGAGGCAGGATCGCGAAGTTGTTCAGGAGATAAAGCTTGTGCTGGGCTTTCCCCGTTATCCTTAAACTCCAATATTCCACCTCTCGAAGGTCCTTGAAGTTTGCCTCGCCCAGGTAGTCGATCAATTGGCTGGCTTTGGCCTTGAGCGTGTTCCCTATGCCACGGCGGGCAGGTGTCACTGCCTCGGTGGAAGTGCGAGCGCCCTTAAGGTTCTGCATCGCGTACTCGCTGAAGCGCGCGGTGCTGGTCGGAGGCCTGGTAAGATCCTTGGCGTGCAAGACCCTTTTGCCGACCTGGCGCACCGCTCGCATCCCGTTCTTGACCAGGGCCGGTAGCTTCTTGATCAGGCCCACCGCACTTTCAGTAAGCGACGCCAGCGCAAACGCCAGCGACGCATAGCCTAGCTTCCTGGACAGTTCAGGGTGGGACTCCTCCGTCAATACAGAGGCCACCTCGAAGCTGAACGAGAGTACCGAGCAGACCGTCATCGCGGCGAAGAGCACCGAGGCGGCGCCACCGGTCATCACCGAAGCGACGATACCCAATATTGTCAGCGTGGCCGAAAGCGCCAGGCCACGCCAGCGTCCACCGACCTGCATGGGCTTGGTCTCACGCAGGACCTCTTTATAGCTGCGCAAGGTCTGTTTCTGTTCCTCGCGGCTGATCATGATCGCGCCGCTGGGATCATGCAGGTTGACCGGGTCCGGGCAGTGGGCATAGTCGTTGACACCCCCTTCGCCGAATGGGCTAAGCCAGTCAGGCTGGGCATAACGACGCAGGGCCAGTACGTAGCAGCGGTATCCATGGCCTGCATGATACTGGCCGATCACCGGGTCGCGGCGCATGCCGTTGTAGCCGCTGATCACCTCCTCCAGTGCCGCGCCTTCGCCGAAGGGTAGCAGCGGGGCGAGTTGCAGGTTGGCGTCGCAGACCTGGCCGACGATCCCCGATTGGGGGTCGTCGATCAGCCAGCGCACCTGGTTGCCGTCATACTGCGCCAGCCCCGGAGAGATGCTGGTGTGTCGGGTGGGCTTGCCAGCCTGGTCGAAACACACCTGGCCGATCAGTTCATCGCCGTCGTAGCGCAGTTCATGGGTGGTCTGGTGCTGCTGGTCATATTGCGCCCCCAGACGTTGCAGGCCGTCGTATTCGTAACGGGTGAGCAGGGCGCCGGTACTGTCCTTGACACTGTTGAGCTGGCCGGCGGCGTTGTAGTCCAGTGTGCGTTGCTGGCCGACCTTGCGCAGTTGGCCATTGCTGTTCCAGGTCAGGGCCGTTGTCTGCTTGCCGGTTTTCATCGAGGTCAGGCGCGTAGGGTCAGAGGCCATTGCATAGTCGAACGTTTCCGTCACCGCATCGCCTTCGAATGGGGTACTGGTGCAACGGGTCATATTGTCCAGGCTGTCCCAGCTGAACGTCTGGGCCTTGACCGGTGTGCCGTTGGCATCCTGCGGGCAGAGTGCCGCATGCGAGGTGTCACAGGCATAGCTTGCCAGGCGGTCGAGCGGGTCATAGGTGAAGTGTTCAGTGCGCAGCAATTCGCCGTCCTGCCAGCTGGCCTTGCTGGCCAGGCGACCGTCGCCACGCCAGGTCATGTGCTGGCTGAAGCAGGGTGCTCCGTTGCGCAGGAAGGTGCGCGCGGTTTCCCGGTTGAAGCCGTCATGTTCGCTGTGCACCTGCCATTGCCCGGCGCCAGTCAGCGCGTGCACCCGGCGCGCCTGCAGGCGATCAAGCTCGTCGTAGCGGTACAACACGTCCTCGTGCTCCTGGCAGGTGCGCAACAGCCGTCCCTGGCTGTCGAGGAACACCCGCCGCGTGCGGCCGTCAGCGCGTCGCGCTGCAAGGTTTTGCCCCCGCAGGCTCTGCCATTCGGCACGCCTGACAGTACCTCGCGGTGTTTTTTCAGTGGTTCGCCGGCACCCGGGCACCTGCGCGCTGGCGATCAGCTGTTGCCAGCCTGAACCGGACAGTGGGCCAGGCGCGCTGCTCAGCACGGTCGATCCGTTATAGTTTGTCTCGCGGTACAGGGCGTTGTCATCTGCCGCAAAGCGCGCGCTGCTGGCAGTCTGAAGCCTCTGCAACCGGGTCTTGTCGGGCAAGGTCACGGTCTGGTCGGCAAACCGGTATTCGCGGCTGCCTACCGTGCGTGTGGTGAGCTTGCCGTGTTCGTTCAGCGCCTGGCTCGCGACCACCTTACCGTCCACGGTCAGCGTGCAAACCTGGTTGCTGAAGCCGTGGTAAGTGCGCTCGATGGTTGTGTTATCGGGTTGGGTTACCTTGGTGACCCTACCGAGAACATCGCGTTCGAGCGTGTAGTTCAGCGTCTGCTCGCCCAAGGTGCGGGTGTGGCTGATGACATTGCCGGCGGGGTCGTACCGCTGATCGAGGCGCAGGTGCTGCGTGCCGAGGTGGTCCGCCCATTGCACCGAGCGTTGGAAGGTGCCGTCGGTTTTTGCAGTGGTGGTGCTGGTACGCCTCGACAGGCACCGGGCGCCCAGGCCTTGCTGTTCGGTTAGTTGCACGGCCGAATCAGCGGTAGCCCAGAAGTTGTCGGTTGGTAGTTTATTTGGATACAAAGATTTCGCATGCGTCTTTAGTTTT
>NZ_JABMCW010000043.1:0-25441 GCF_013179705.1 Pseudomonas sp. CM25
TGTTAGGCCTGCCGCCAGCGTTCAATCTGAGCCATGATCAAACTCTTCAGTTCAATACTGCTTGGGTTTTTAAGAAACCCTAAACTTGGCTCAGCAATCTCAAATGACTATGTGATTTCTCGCATGGCCACTTGTGATGCTGATAATCTTTCTGACTATCAGTCCGTACTCACAAGCACCCACACGAATTGCTTGATTCAATTTGTTAAAGAGCGTTTGGTTAAGAGCTTTTCGTCTCAACCGAGGCGCGCATTCTACGCTTTCCTCAGAGCCTGTCAAGCGTTTATTTTGAAGTTTTTCCGAGAAACTCGTTTAGCTTCAAACACTTGGCTCGCTGCGATCTCTCGTAGCGGGAGGCGAATAATACAGCGTTTAAATCCGCTGTCAACTGCCTTTATCACCGCTGCCGATCTTTCGATCGAAGCCCTTACAGCATCTTCTGAACTACCTAACTCGTTGAATTTCAAGGAGTTTGTCGTTCCGTTGTCGCTGGAAGTGGGGCGCATTATAAGGGGATTCGAGAGGGCGTCAACCTTTAATTTCAAGAAAGGCTGATATCGCTGAGAAGCAAGCGGGGAGGCCTGACGGCCTCCCCGCTTTTCATTGGAACCCAACCCTTCTAGAGCACACCGGCGTCGCGCAAACGTTGCACCTGAGCAGCATCCAACCCCAGCACCTCCCCAAGCACCACCTCGGTATGCTCCCCCAACAGCGGCGGAGCCCTTCTATATTCAACCGGCGTCTCCGACAACCGTATCGGGCTGGCGACCTGCGGCACGCTGCCCGCCAACGCATGCGGCATCTTCACTGCCAGCCCACGCGCCAGCACCTGAGGATCCTGGAACATCTGCGCCAGATCATTGATAGGACCGCAGGGTACGCCCGCTGCCTCCAGCTGGCTGACCCACTCGGCCGTGGTCTTGAATACCGTGGCCTGACGGATCAACGGAATCAGCTCGCCACGATTGGCCACGCGCTGCTTATTGGTAAGAAAGCGTGGATCGTCCGCCCATTGCGGCTGCCCTGCCACCTCGGCGAACTTGCGGAACTGGCCGTCATTACCCACGGTAAGGATGAAGTCGCCATCCGCCGTCGGGAAGTCCTGATAGGGCACAATATTAGGGTGCGCATTACCCAGGCGGCGAGGCGGGTTGCCCGTAGTCAGGTAGTTCATTGCCTGATTCGCCAGGCAAGCCACCTGCACATCGAGCAGTGCCATATCTACATGCTGACCCACCCCAGCCTTGTCTCGGTGGGCGAGCGCGGCAAGCATGGCCACAGTGGAGTACAACCCGGTAAGAATGTCGGTAAGGGCGACACCCACCTTGACCGGGCCTGCGCCGTCCTCGCCTTCCGGGCGGCCCGTCAGGCTCATCAGCCCCCCAAGCCCCTGGATCATGAAGTCATAGCCCGCGCGCCTGGCATAGGGCCCGGTCTGGCCGAAGCCGGTAATGGAACAATAGATAAGCTGCGGGTTGAGCGCCTTCAGGCTCGCATAGTCCAGGCCGTAGGCAGCCAACCCGCCAACCTTGAAGTTCTCGATGACGATATCGCACTTGGCCGCCAGCTCACGCACCAGGCGTTGCCCTTCGGGCTGCGTGAAGTCGATGGTTACCGAGCGCTTGTTGCGATTGGCCGAAAGGTAATACGCCGCCTCGCTGGTGTTCTCACCCTCGGCGTCCTTGAGGAAGGGCGGCCCCCATGAGCGGGTATCATCGCCACTGCCAGGGCGTTCCACCTTTATCACGTCGGCACCAAGGTCAGCGAGGATCTGGCCAGCCCATGGGCCGGCCAACACGCGCGAAAGGTCCAGTACCCGCAGATGTGATAGCGCGCCCATGGGCTGGCTCCTTGTTAATAGAAGGCCTGGATACCGGTCTGCGCACGCCCCAGGATCAGTGCATGCACGTCGTGAGTACCTTCATAGGTGTTGACCACCTCAAGGTTGACCAGGTGACGGGCCACACCAAACTCGTCGGAGATGCCGTTGCCGCCCAGCATGTCACGTGCCATGCGCGCGATATCCAGGGCCTTGCCGCAGGAATTCCGCTTCATGATAGAGGTGATTTCCACCGCAGCCGTACCTTCATCTTTCATGCGCCCCAGGCGCAGGCACCCCTGCAAGGCCAGCGTGATTTCAGTCTGCATGTCCGCCAGCTTCTTCTGGATCAACTGATTCGCAGCCAAAGGTCGACCGAACTGCTGGCGGTCCAGGGTGTACTGCCGTGCGGTGTGCCAGCAGGCCTCGGCGGCGCCCAGCGCGCCCCAGGAGATGCCATAGCGGGCCGAGTTCAGGCAGGTGAACGGGCCTTTCAGCCCACGCACGTCGGGGAAGATGTTTTCTTCCGGCACGAATACGTTGTCCATGACGACTTCGCCAGTGATAGAGGCACGCAGGCCGACCTTGCCATGGATCGCCGGGGCGCTGAGGCCTTCCCAGCCTTTCTCCAGAACAAAGCCGCGAATATCACCCGCATCATCCTTGGCCCAGACCACGAATACATCGGCGATCGGGCTATTGGTGATCCACATCTTGCTGCCGGTGAGGCGATAGCCGCCGTCGACCTTCCTGGCACGGGTGATCATCGACCCAGGATCGGAGCCATGATTGGGCTCGGTGAGGCCGAAGCAACCGATCCACTCACCGCTGGCCAGCTTGGGCAGGTATTTCTGTTTTTGCGCTTCGGTGCCGAATTCGTTGATAGGCACCATTACCAGGGACGACTGCACGCTCATCATCGACCGGTAGCCCGAGTCGATACGCTCGACCTCTCGAGCGATCAGGCCGTAGCACACGTAATTCAGGCCACTGCCACCGTACTGTTCGGGAATGGTTGCCCCCAGCAAGCCGATTTCACCCATCTCGCGGAAGATCGCCGGGTCGGTCTGCTCGTGACGGAAGGCCTCGAGCACACGCGGGGCCAGCTTGTCCTGGGCGAACTGATAAGCGCTGTCACGCACCATGCGCTCTTCTTCAGTGAGCTGCTGATCGAGCAGCAGCGGGTCGATCCAGTTGAAGCTTGCTTTACCGGCCATGAGCGAAATCCTCGAAATAGGGGGCAGTTTCTTGTGCCTTTGAGCCTAGGCCTGATTGGCCGGCGGGACAAACGAGGATTGCGCACCTATTAGTGATAATTTGTCACTTCGTAAATCGGCAAAACGCCATATTGACTGCCTTACGAGTGAGGTTGACGTACATGCGCCGCAAGATCCCCAGTACCGCCGCCCTGGTTTGCTTCGAAGCAGCGGCGCGCAACGAGAGCTTTACCAAGGCCGCCCAGGAACTCGCCCTGACCCAGGGCGCTGTCTGTCGGCAGATAGGCGGCCTGGAGGCGTTCCTTAATGTCGAACTGTTCCGGCGCTCGCGACGGGGCGTGAAGCTGACCGAAGCAGGCCTGTCCTACAGCCGCCAGATAGCCGCGCAACTGGACGCCGTGGAGCGCGACACACTCTCTGTAATGCGCCAACAGGGCGCCAATGTGATCGAACTGGCGGTAGTGCCCACCTTTGGCACCCAGTGGCTACTACCGCGCCTGAAAGACTTCCAGCAATGCCACCCCGAGGTCACGGTCAACCTCACCAACCGCACACGCCCGTTTCTGTTCGCCGACACTACCTTCGATGCCGCCATCTACTTTGGCGATGCCGACTGGTCGGGCACCCAGTCGCACCGGCTGATGGGGGAGAACCCGGTGCCGGTGTGCAGCCCGGCACTACTGGGCGAGGAGGGCATGCTGGAGGCGCGGCGCATCGGGCAACTGCCACTGCTGCAGCAGAGCACCCGCCCGTACGCCTGGCGGCAGTGGTTCGGCAGCCTGGGCATGAATATGGAACGCGACATGACAGGCCCGCGCTATGAACTATTCTCGATGCTCGCCCAGGCGGCCATGCACGACATGGGTATCGCCCTGATTCCGCCGTTCCTGATTCAGCGCGAGTTGGAGGAAGGTAGGTTGGTGGTCGCTAACAGACACGCCCTGAGTAGCGACAAGGCCTACTATCTGATGATTCCGGAGCGCAAGGTCGAGTCTGGCTCGCTGCGTGCCTTTCGCGACTGGCTGCTGCACCAGGCCCAGGCCTATATAGGCAAAGCATGAACCTGCGATAACTTGACTCGGTAGTCAATTATTTTAAACACCTACAGATGTATGTATTTGTCGCATTATCGCAAACTGTTACGCAGGCATAAAAATACCCTTTAACCCTGCTTATTACGCGGCTTTGCGGGCTATTTTGCGACATTCACCCAGTCGTAAGCGAAGTGCCCTGAAATATTTTGATTTTTTCTTCTACCCTGCCAATAGCCCATGTTTGAGAGGCTGCAGCTGTAGTGCTGCGACATGCGGTCACAGGGTGACTTGTAGTTTTGAGTTCGTTTCGCTCCATAACCGGTTGAAGACCCCCGGGTTCGTCTGCAAAATGCTTCGCCCGCCCGGGATACGGCGGGTTGGCGCTCCACAGCCGCCCCAGCTCACCATCCGCAGTGTGCTGGCTTTTACAAAGACAAAGGTCACCGCAGGAGAAATAGTCGTGCACATTGGTGTTCCTCTCGAGACGCAGACCGGTGAGACAAGGGTCGCAGCGACCCCGGAAACCATCAAGAAACTGATTGGCCAGGGCCATCAGGTCACCGTCCAACGGGGGGCAGGGCTAAACGCCAGCATTCCGGACAGTGCCTATGAGGCCGTGGGCGCTTCCCTGGGGAGTGCGGCCGATGCCTACGGCGCCCAATTGGTACTCAAGGTGGTCGCGCCCAACGACCAGGAGCTGGCCCTGATCAACAGCGGCAGCCTGCTGGCGGGCATGCTCAACCCCTTCAACAGCGAGCTGATCGGCAAGATGGCCGAACGCGGTATTACCGCCTTTGCCCTTGAAGCCGCGCCACGCACCTCACGGGCACAAAGCCTGGACGTGCTGTCGTCGCAAGCCAACATCGCCGGTTACAAGGCAGTGTTGCTGGCTGCCCATCACTACCCGCGCTTCATGCCCATGCTGATGACGGCGGCCGGCACCGTAAAGGCCGCACGGGTACTGATCCTTGGGGCGGGCGTTGCCGGTCTGCAGGCCATCGCCACGGCGAAGCGGCTGGGGGCAGTGATCGAAGCGTCTGATGTGCGCCCGGCAGTGAAGGAGCAGATCGAATCGCTGGGCGCCAAATTCCTCGACGTGCCCTACGAGACCGACGAGGAGCGCGAATGCGCCGAAGGCGTCGGCGGATATGCGCGACCAATGCCGGCAAGCTGGATGCAACGCCAGGCCCAGGCCGTGCATGAGCGTGCCAAGCAGGCGGATATCGTCATCACCACGGCGTTGATTCCCGGGCGCAAGGCGCCGACCCTGCTCAGTGCCGAAACCGTTGCGCAGATGAAGCCAGGTTCGGTGGTCATCGACCTCGCCGCAGCCCAGGGCGGCAACTGCCCGCTCACCGTCGCCGACCAAGTGGTGCAACAGAACGGGGTGACCATCGTCGGCCCGACCAACCTGCCGGCCCAGGTGGGTGCCGATGCGTCGGCGCTGTACGCACGCAACCTGCTGGACTTCACGAAGCTGCTGTTCGACAAGGACGGCGCACTGGTCATCAACCTCGAAGACGACATCGTCGCGGCCTGCCTGATGTGCCGCGATGGTCAAGTCGTCCGCAAGAACGGCTAAGGAGCACGACAATGGAAGACATGCTGATTTCCCATGGCATCTACAACCTGATCATCTTCGTGCTGGCCATTTATGTGGGTTACCACGTGGTCTGGAACGTCACCCCGGCGCTGCACACCCCATTGATGGCCGTGACCAACGCCATTTCGGCGATCGTCATCGTTGGCGCCATGTTGGCCGCCGCGCTGACCGTGACCCCGGCAGGCAAGCTGATGGGTACCCTTGCCGTAGCACTGGCCGCAGTCAACGTGTTCGGTGGCTTCCTGGTCACCCGCCGCATGCTTGAGATGTTCAAGAAGAAAACCAAGAACGAGGCGCAGAAGTAAGCATGAGCATGAATCTGGTAACGCTCCTCTACCTCGTCGCCTCGATCTGCTTCATTCAGGCGCTCAAGGGCCTGTCGCACCCGACCACGTCGCGGCGCGGCAACCTGTACGGCATGATCGGCATGGGGATCGCCATCCTCACGACGGTGGGCCTCATCTATAAGCTCGCGGCGCTCTCTGTTGGCAACGGCGGGGCTACCACCGGCATCGGCTACGTGCTGGTCGGCCTGCTGATCGGCGGCACCGCCGGCTCGATCATGGCCAAGCGCGTCGAGATGACCAAGATGCCCGAGCTGGTCGCCTTCATGCACAGCATGATCGGCCTGGCTGCGGTTTTCATCGCCATCGCCGCCGTGCTCGAACCGCAATCTATGGGTATCGTTGCCGCCATCAGCGACCCGATCCCCACCGGCAACCGCCTGGAGCTGTTCCTCGGTGCAGCCATCGGTGCAGTCACCTTCTCCGGTTCGGTGATCGCCTTCGGCAAGCTGTCGGGCAAGTACAAGTTCCGCCTGTTCCAGGGCGCACCGGTACAGTTCGCCGGCCAGCACAAGCTGAACCTGATCCTCGGCCTGACCACCATTGCGCTGGGGCTGCTGTTCACCTTCACCGGCCATTACAGCGCCTTCACCCTGATGCTGGTCCTGGCCTTCATCATGGGCGTGCTGATCATCATCCCTATTGGCGGTGCAGACATGCCGGTAGTGGTGTCGATGCTCAACAGCTATTCGGGCTGGGCAGCAGCAGGTATCGGCTTCTCGCTTAACAACTCGATGCTGATCATTGCCGGCTCGCTGGTCGGCTCGTCCGGTGCGATCCTTTCGTACATCATGTGCAAGGCGATGAACCGTTCGTTCTTCAACGTCATCCTCGGCGGTTTCGGCGGTGATACCGATGCCGGCGCGGCGCAAGGTTCGAAAGAGCAGCGCCCGGTGAAGTCCGGCTCGGCCGACGATGCCACCTTCCTGCTGAGCAATGCCGACAGCGTGATCATTGTCCCTGGCTACGGCCTGGCGGTTGCCCGTGCCCAGCACGCGCTGAAGGAATTGACCGAGAAGCTGACCCACAACGGTGTGACCGTGAAATACGCGATCCACCCCGTGGCGGGGCGGATGCCCGGGCACATGAACGTGCTGCTCGCCGAAGCCGAGGTGCCTTACGACCAGGTGTTCGAGATGGAAGACATCAACGCCGAATTCGGCCAGGCCGACGTGGTTCTGGTGCTCGGTGCCAACGACGTGGTCAACCCGGCGGCGAAGAACGACCCCAAGTCGCCGATTGCCGGCATGCCTATCCTCGAAGCGTTCAAGGCCAAGACCATCATCGTCAACAAGCGCTCCATGGCCAGCGGCTATGCCGGCCTGGACAACGAGCTGTTCTATCTGGACAAGACCATGATGGTGTTCGGCGACGCCAAGAAAGTCATCGAAGACATGGTCAAGGCGGTGGAATGACGCCCGCTGCAAACCAGTTGATATAAAGGAAGCCCCGGTCAGCATGTACCGGGGCTTTTCTTTTGTTGATCCGGATCAACGGCTCTACTCCAGTGCCTCTCATACGACCATGGTCGTGGGACGGCAATGGGCGAAGTCTCTAGACTGCGCTGCAGTAGTTTCAGTAGCCCGAGATAACAATCCATGTACCGTGATCGTATCCGCTTGTCCTCCCTGCACAGCAAGGTAATGAGTGCGGCTGATGCCGCTGGTCTGATCGAGGACGGCATGACCGTCGGCATGAGCGGTTTCACCCGCGCCGGCGAAGCCAAGGCCGTACCGCATGCCCTGGCCGAACGTGCCAAGCAGTCGCCACTGAAAATCAGCCTGATGACCGGCGCCAGCCTGGGCAACGACCTGGACAAGCAACTGACCGAGGCCGGCGTGCTGGCTCGCCGCATGCCGTTCCAGGTCGACAGCACCCTGCGCAAGGCCATCAACGATGGCAAGGTGATGTTCATCGACCAGCACCTGTCTGAAACCGTCGAACAACTGCGCAACCAGCAGCTCAAGCTGCCGGACATCGCCGTGATCGAAGCCGTGGCCATTACCGAGCAAGGGCACATCGTGCCGACCACCTCGGTGGGCAACTCGGCCAGCTTTGCGATCTTCGCCAAGCAGGTGATTGTCGAGATCAACCTCTCGCACAACACCAACCTCGAAGGCCTGCACGACATCTATATCCCGACCTACCGGCCGACCCGCACGCCAATCCCGCTGGTCAAGGTCGATGATCGCATCGGCAGCAGCGCAATCCCGATCGACCCGGCCAAGATCGTCGGCATCGTCATCAGCAACCAGCCGGACTCACCGTCCACCGTGCTGCCGCCGGATGGCGAAACCCAGGGCATCGCCGACCACCTGATCGACTTCCTCAAGAAGGAAGTCGACGCTGGCCGCATGACCAACAAGCTCGGCCCGCTGCAGGCCGGTATCGGCAGCATCGCCAACGCGGTGATGTGCGGCCTGATCGACTCGCCGTTCGAAGACCTGACCATGTACTCCGAAGTACTCCAGGATTCCACCTTCGACCTGATCGACGCCGGCAAACTCAGCTTCGCCTCGGGCAGCTCGATCACCTTGTCGACCCGCCGCAATGCTGACGTGTTCGGCAACCTGGAGCGCTACAAGGACAAGCTGGTACTGCGTCCGCAAGAAATCTCCAACCACCCGGAAGTAGTGCGTCGCCTGGGCATTATCGGCATCAACACCGCACTGGAGTTCGATATCTACGGCAACGTCAACTCCACCCACGTGTGCGGCACCAGGATGATGAACGGTATTGGTGGCTCGGGTGACTTTGCCCGTAATGCCCACCTGGCCGTGTTCGTCACCAAGTCGATTGCCAAAGGCGGGGCGATTTCCAGCGTGGTGCCGATGGTCAGCCATGTCGACCACACCGAGCACGACGTGGACATCCTGGTCACCGAGCAAGGCCTGGCCGACCTGCGAGGCCTGGCGCCGCGCGAGCGCGCACGGGCGATCATCGACAACTGTGTTCATCCTGACTACCGGGCGGCGCTGAACGACTACTTCGATCGCGCCTGCGAACGTGGCGGCCATACCCCGCATATCCTGCGTGAAGCACTGAGCTGGCACGAAAACCTGGAAGAAACCGGGCGCATGCTGGCTAGCTGATCCACCTCTGGTTGGGATAGCAGGGCAACACTGCTGTCCCGATAACGCTCTCTGCAGGAGCGGCTTTAATCGCCCACACCGGCACAGCCGGTGCCAGCCACCGCTTTGCGGAGTGTTCGCGACACGCCGCTCAACTCCTCAACATAACTGCGATCATAAACTGTCCTACTGTACTGGTATTTCTACCAGCCTTTAGCTTGCCCTATCCGCCTCCAACCTCAAAACGCACCAATAATGTGCAGACCAGTACAGTTACGCCAATTTCGAGTGCAACAGTAGGGTTACACAGTTAACTGAGCCATCGTCTTTCAACAGAACTGTATCTACTGTTATGGACAAGAGAGGAGGATCATTGGCATCAGTTAAACCACTACCTAATCCCGCCATAAGCGGAAGGATGAAGCATCATGGAACGTACCCTCAGTTCCGGTCTCGTTTTTGAAAGCAACACCCAGCAATCCAACGCCTCGATGCCGCTGCGCGCATTGTCCACCCTGCTGCTGTGGCAGCGCCGCATGGCCAGCCGCCGTCAACTGGCTCGCCTGGACGCCCGCCTGCTGGCTGATGCCGGTATCAGCGAGTCGCAGCGTTACGAAGAGCTGAGCAAGCCTTTCTGGCGTTAAGCTCCGGCTTGCCGGCTTCGGCCGGCACCGCGAATTTCAAGAACCCGCTGCAGGTGACTGCAGCGGGTTTTTTGTTTTTAAGGGCGCCGGCTAGAGCGTTCCGCTCGCAACAGGTACAGTTTCAAATTTTCGGATTACGACAGGTACAGTTGCTTTGCGCGCTGTTGATTAACATCCAGAAACACCCGCGCGTGATACGCTTCGCTTAACAGTCTGGTAGAACCGCTGTAAAAAGTACCGAGACGCGCTATCCGTGCGTCCGATAAACAGAACACCCGACCCAAGTCCAGGAGTCCACCATCATGTCCCGTAATTACCTGATTGGCGCTGCCCTGATGCTGAGCCTGGCAGGCACTGCACACGCCACCAGCTTCGTTGTCACCACCGACGCCGTCGTTGGCGCTGTAGCCGCGTCCACCGATGCTACCTCCGATGTTTCCTCTTCGTTCCGTGACGACAAGATCGTCCAGGCCGCCCGTGACGACGCTGCCAGCTTCGTTGGCAGCCAAGGGGACATCCGCGGTGCCAAGCTGGAAAGCGCTTTCCTGCACATCCGCTCGCAAATGCCGGCCCTGCAGGCCACTGACGCGCAACTGGCCCAGGCCATCCTGGCGATCTGATCCCGGCTGAGCCATACGGCTGTGCTGGTCACCAGCACAGCCTCGCCCACCCTTGCCCCCACGTTTTCCAGTTGTTGTGGAGCCCATGCGTTATCTGTTGCCGCTGCTGTTCTCCGTCGCTGGCATGGCCAGCGCCCATGCCATGGATACCACCACGCAAAGCCTGGTCATCACCGGCTACGTCACCAGCCAGGTGACCACCGCACCGTTCGACCGCAAGCTGGTCCGCCAGGCCCGCGACGACGCCGCTGCCTTTGTCGCCAGCGACGGCCAGATCCGCGGTGCACGGCTGGAAGCAGCGCTGGAATCATTACGCCACAATTGCTCACGACACACCGTCGGTGATCTGGAACTGGCGCAGGCAATTCTCGTCCAATAGCAACAACTGACTCCCTGTATTTTTCGGAGATGCTCCATGCGTAAACCGCTGATTGCCGCTACCCTCGGCATGCTGCTGCTGGCCGACCTGGCTCAGGCACAGACCCTGGTGGCCACCAGCAACATCATCGTGCGTGCCTTTGGCCGTTCGATCGACTTCACCTCTGACACCACCACCTCGATTCGCGACTCCAAGGTAGTACGCGAAGCCCACGACGACGCTGCCAGCTTCGTCGCCAGCAATGGCGACATCCGCGGCGCCCAGCTCGAAGCGGCCTTCAACACCTTGCGCGAGCGCGTGCCAGAAGCGCGAGGCGCCAGCGACCAAGTGCTGGCCGAAGCCATTCTGGCCCTGTGAACGGCGTGCGCGCCTGGCTGCTCGGCTGCGCCCTGACGCTGCTCGGCACGCCCGCCTTGGCCGACCTGCAGCTTGAGCTGCAGGCATCTGGCCTCGACCCGCAGCAAACCCAAGCCACCCAGGCCCTCCTCGACGAGGCCCTGGGCAAGTTGCCGCCACGCTTCAAGCAACAGCTGGACCGCCGCGTGCTGGTCAGCTGGAGCGACAAGATGCCAGCAGACGCCTATGGCCAGGCCTCGCTGGTTTCCACCCTTGAACTCAATCGCAGCCTGCTGCCCGGCCTTGCCGATGGCAGCGCCGCCAGTCAACGCACCGATCGCCCCCATGGCACAGTGCGTGAAGAGCTGTTGGCCACCGTGCTGCACGAGCTGACCCATATCTACGACCGCGCCCGGCTGTGGCCCAGCGCCGAAAATTCGCTGATCGCCCGCTGCAAGCGCCAGCAAGGCACGCTGGGCAAGATCGGCCTGCGCGAGGAGTGCCGTGGCCAGGCCGAGCGGCGTTTCACCCTCAGCGACGACCCGCGCCTGCTCGACCTGGCCGGCTGGCAACAGTACGTGGGCCGGCGCGGCGAGCGCGAACAACACAATGGCCAGTTCGTGCGCAGCCCCGATAGCTACGAGCTGAGCAGCCCCAAGGAATACATCGCGGTCAACATGGAGTATTTCCTTCTCGACCCGAGCTACGGCTGCCGCCGCCCGGCGCTAAACCAGTACCTACGCGAGCACTTCGGCTGGGCTCCGCAACAGGACACCTGCGCCAAGGGCCTGCCCTTCATCAATGCCGGCAGCGACTTCGCCCGCCAGCCGCTGGGTGAAATCGACCCCGAGCGGGTCTACGAAGTGGACTATTTGCTGGCCGAAGCCAACCAGAACCTGGTCAGCCGTTGGGGCCACAGCATGCTGCGCCTGGTGATCTGCAAGCCTGGCCGGCCTCGCGGGCCGGACTGCCGCCTGGACCTCGAACAGAGCCTGGTGCTGTCGTACCGCGCCTTTGTCAACGATGTGCAGCTGTCCAGCTGGGACGGCCTGATCGGTGTCTACCCGTCGCGGCTGTTCGTGCTGCCGCTGGGCCAGGTGATCGACGAATACACCAAGACCGAGCTGCGCAGCCTGGCCTCGGTGCCTTTGAAGCTGAACCGTGAAGAAGTTGAGAACCTGGTGCGCCAGGCCGCCGAGATGCACTGGAGCTACGACGGCAACTACTGGTTCCTGTCCAACAACTGCGCGGTCGAGTCGTTGAAGCTGCTGCGCAGCGGCACCGCCAACTCACGCCTGAACGACCTCGACAGCATCATGCCCAATGGCTTGCTGGCGGTGCTCAAGGGCAGGGGGCTGGCCGATACCAGCGTGCTCGACGACCCGCGAGAGGCCCTGCGCCTGGGCTACCGCTTCGACTCCTACCGAGATCGCTACCAGGCCATGTTCGAGGTGCTGAAGAAGCAGTTGCCGATCAAGCAAGCGCTGGTGGAAGACTGGCTGGCCCAGGACGCCGAACAACGCCGCCCCTGGTTCGCCCAGGCCGACCTGCGCACCAGCGCGGCCTTGCTGCTGCTCGAGCAGGCCAGCTTGCGCCGGCAACTGCTGCTGGCCCAGGACGAGGTGAAACAGCGCTACCTGAATGCCGCCGCGCTGAAAGATGGCAGCATCAACAAAGCCGACGCGACGCTCAAGCAGATGCTTGCCAACAGCGGCTTCCTCAGCCGCCCGGCAGAATTGCTCGATGCCAAGGGCTATGGTTTGCCGCAGCCAGAGGAGCGCAAGCACCTGGAGAAGGTGAGCAGCGAGCGCCAGGCGCAGCTGTTGCGCTTGAGCACCAGCCTGGACAAGGAGGTGAGGGCGCTGCTGGAGCCTTCGCGCGCCAAGGAAATTGCCGCGGTCGAAGCCAATGTGAAGCAGATCGGCGAGCATTTACGGGCGCTGCATAAAGCCGCGGGTGGCCTGCAGTTGTAAGTATGGCTGTACCGGCACAATCCCTTACTGGATTTCGCCGTCCTCTTCTGGCAGATCCTCATCCAGATGCAACCACGGCAACCGGCTGCTTACCCAGATATGCCGGTTGGCCCGTACCCGCTCCGGGTGGTCCAGCGTCGCCACCGTCACATCGACCGTCTCCGGGCTGTGCGTGGTCACCAACGCCACATGCGCCCCGCAATGCCCACAGAAGTACCGGCTGCAACTGGCCGGCGCCACATAGCACCCCGGTTCACCTTGCAGCCACTGGAAACCTGAGCGGGGCAGGGTGAGCCAGGTCACCACCAGCCCGCCGCTCACCCGCCGGCAGATCGAGCAATGGCAATGGGCAATATCGGTCAGCTCACCCACCAACCGGTACCGCAATGCGCCGCAATGGCAGCCACCTTCGGTTACATCGTGCATCACCTACCTCTCGTCGCCTTTGCATCAGCGAAAGCTGGCTGAAAGCTTGTGCTCATAGGATAGCCCCCACTACCGGCACAAGACCGGTCAGCCAGGGCACCCGGTAAACACCGCGCCCGGCCCAATCAACAACAACAATGGTGATTCTGATGTATTCCTGTGCCCGCCTTTTCGCAGTCCCCCTTCGCATGCTCCCTGCACAGCGCCCCACGCGCTGATCCGCCCGAATCGACTTACCTTTCGCCGCGCCACGCCTGGAGTATTGCCATGCTGACCTTCCTCGGCTTTGCCATGGTCATCACCTTCATGTACCTGATCATGACCAAGCGCCTGTCGGCCTTGATCGCGCTGATCCTGGTACCGATCCTGTTCGCCCTGTTCGGCGGCTTTTCCGCCAAGATCGGCCCGATGATGCTCGAAGGCATCAGCAAGCTTGCGCCGACCGGCGTGATGCTGATGTTCGCCATCCTCTACTTTGCCCTGATGATCGACTCCGGCCTGTTCGACCCGGCCGTGCGCAAGATCCTCAAGCTGGTCAAGGGCGACCCGCTGAAAGTCTCTGTCGGTACCGCCGTGCTGGCCCTGGTGGTCTCGCTGGACGGTGACGGCGCCACCACCTACATGATCTGCTGCGCCGCCATGCTGCCGATGTACAGCCGCCTGGGCATGAGCCCGCGGATCATGGCCGGCCTGATCATTCTCGCCGGCGGGGTGATGAACATGACCCCCTGGGGTGGCCCCACAGCCCGCGCCGCCAGCGCCCTGCATGTCGACCCGTCGGACATTTTCGTGCCGATGATCCCGGCTATGCTGTTTGGCGTGCTGGCGATCCTGGCCATTGCCTACCTGTACGGCAAGCGTGAGCGGGCCCGCCTGGGCGAACTGCACCTGCCTACCGACGACATCGACCACAGCAAAATCAGCGTATCGCAGTACCCGGAAGCACGCCGGCCCAAGCTGCTGTACTTCAACGGTGCCCTGACTGCGGCGCTGATGGTGGCGCTGATTGCCGGTGTGCTGCCGCTGCCAGTGCTGTTCATGATCGCCTTCAGCATCGCCATGATCGTCAACTACCCGTGCCTGCAGCAGCAAAAGGACCGCATCGCCGCCCACGCCGGCAGCGTGCTGGCCGTGACCGGGCTGATCTTCGCCGCCGGTATCTTCACCGGTATCCTGTCGGGCACCGGCATGGTCGACGCCATGTCCAAGAGCCTGCTGGCAGTCATCCCCGAGGCACTGGGCCCGTACCTGGCGGTGATCACCGCGATCGTGAGCATGCCGTTCACCTTCTTCATGTCCAACGACGCCTTCTACTACGGCGTATTGCCGGTACTGGCCGAGGCCGCCAGCCACTACGGCATCACCCCGGTGGAAATGGCCCGTGCGTCGATCGTCGGGCAGCCGGTACACCTGCTCAGCCCCTTGGTACCCTCCACCTACTTGCTGGTGGCACTGGCCGGCATCGAGTTCGGTGACCATCAGCGCTTCACCTTGAAGTGGGCAGTGCTGGTGTGCCTGTGCATAATGCTCGCCGCATTGCTGATGGGCATTTTTCCGCTGTTCAGTAGTCTTTAATAAACGCGTATTACCTACCGCGACGCGCCCTGGTTAGGGCGCGTTGCCATTACCGCTTGAAGGAAAACACATGGAATGGCTGACCAGCCCGGAAATCTGGGTTGCCTTTTTTACCCTTACCGCGCTTGAGATCGTGCTCGGCATCGACAACATCATCATGATCTCGATCCTGGTCAGCCGCATGCCCAAGCACATGCAGCCTCGCACCCGGATCTTCGGCCTGGCCCTGGCCATGGTCACCCGCATCATGCTGTTGCTGTCGATCACCTGGGTCATGCGGCTTACCGCCGACCTGTTCGTGGTGTTCGGCGAGGGCATCTCCGGACGTGACCTGATCCTGTTCTTCGGTGGCCTGTTCCTGTTGTGGAAAAGCTCGCAGGAGATCTACCACGGCCTGGAGGGCGAGGACGAAAACGCCGACACGCCCAAAGGCGCAGGTGGCAAGTTCTTCTACACCATCATCCAGATCGCCATCATCGATATCGTGTTCTCGCTGGACTCGGTGATCACGGCGGTGGGCATGGTTTCCCACGTACCAGTGATGATCGCAGCCATCGTCGTGGCTGTGCTGGTGATGATGCTGTGCGCCGGTGCCATCAGCAACTTCATCGACAAACACCCGTCGCTGAAGATGCTCGCGCTTTCGTTCCTGATCGTGGTGGGTACCGTACTGATCGCCGAGGCTTTCGACGTGCATGTGCCGAAAGGCTACGTCTACTTCGCCATGGCCTTCTCGCTGGCGGTAGAGGCCATCAACATCCGCATGCGCACTGCGCTGGCCCGCAAGGACGGCAAGGAGCAAGACCCGGTGAAACTGCGCAAAGACATCCCGGGTCAGTAAGATCACGGAGCGCAGCATCTTGAGGGCCCTTCGGGGCCCTTTTCATTTTTGCCGTGTTTCAAATGGAAGACCTTCGTGCGAAGCTGGCGACAGCTGTGCAAAACAACTAAAGCTTTGAGTGAGCACTGAAAATTCTTCAACCGCTCACGCTTCTTCTCTTGGCCCGCTGGGCCTATGCAACAGGGGGCCTTCGCCATGCTGACCCTGCTCAACCTGCTTTCAGCCGTGACACTTCTGGTCTGGGGCACCCATATCGTGCGTACCGGCATCCTCCGGGTATTCGGCTCGGACCTGCGGCGCATCATCAGCCAGAACATGAACAAGCGACCGCTTGCGTTCATTGCCGGCATCCTCGTCACCGCCATGGTGCAGAGCAGTAACGCCACCGCCATGCTGGTCACCTCATTCGTCGGCCAGGGCCTGATGGCCATGACCCCGGCGCTGGCGATCATGCTCGGGGCCGATGTGGGTACCGCGCTGATGGCCCGAGTACTGACCTTCGACCTGTCCTGGCTGTCGCCGCTGCTGATCTTCCTGGGAGTCATCTTCTTTCTCTCGCGCAAGCAGACGCGCGCCGGGCAACTGGGCCGGGTAGGCATAGGGCTTGGCCTGATCATCCTGGCACTGGAGCTGATCGTGCAGGCAGCTGCGCCGATCACCCATGCCCAAGGGGTAAAAGTACTGTTCGCGTCGCTGACCGGCGACATTCTGCTCGATGCCCTGGTCGGCGCACTGTTCGCCATGGTGTCCTATTCCAGCCTCGCCGCCGTGCTGCTCACCGCGACGCTGGCCGGCGCCGAAGTGATCAGCCTGCCGGTAGCCATCGGCCTGGTGGTCGGCGCCAACATCGGCAGCGGTCTGCTGGCCTTCATCAGCACCAGCATGCAGAACGCCGCCGGGCGGCGAGTCGCCCTGGGCAGCCTGCTGTACAAGCTGATCGGCCTGCTACTGATAATCCCGGTACTGCATCCGCTGGTCGAATGGATGGACTCGCTGAGTTTCAGCCCGCAGGAACTGGTCATCGGCTTCCACCTGCTCTACAACACGCTGCGCTGCGTGATCATGCTGCCCACGGTCAAGCCCATGGGCCGGCTGTGCAACAGCCTGTTGCCGGAGCGGGAAGCCAGCAATGGCCAGGTGCGCCCGCGCCACCTCGACACCTCGGCGCTGGAAACGCCCAGCCTGGCACTGGCCAACGCCGCGCGCGAAACCCTGCGCCTGGGCGATATCGTCGACAACCTGCTCGAAGCCATGCTCGGCGCTTTGCGCGGCACCCAGACCGCGTTGCCGCAGCAGGTCCGCGCCCTGGGCGAGGATGCCGAAGCCCTCTACAGCGCGATCAAGCTGTACCTGGCGCAGATGTCGCGCGAAGACCTCAGCGAACAGGACAACCGCCGCTGGGCCGAAATCATCGAACTGGCAATCAACCTCAAGCTGGCCTGCGACCTGATCGAACGGATGCTGCGCAAGGTCCAGCAGCAGAAAACCAGTCAGCGCCGCGACTTTTCCCAGGTGGGGCTGGAAGAGCTGACCGGCCTGCAGGAACAATTGCTGGCCAACTTGCGCCTGGGCCTGTCGGTGTTCCTCAGTGCCGATCCGGAAAGCGCCCGTTTGCTGCTGCGCGAAAAACGCCGTTTCCGCGCCCAGGAACGGCGGCTTGCCCACGCCCATGTCAGCCGCCTGCAACGCAAGGTGGTGCAAAGCATCGAGACCAGTTCGCTACACTTGGAGCTGATCGCCGACATGAAGCGGTTGAACTCTTTGTTCTGTAGCAGTGCCTATGTGGTACTGGGCGGCTCGGACACGGGCGGGCTGATGCTCGACAGCGTGCCGGACGAAGCCCGATTGCCGTGATTTCTCCACCCGAGGACCTAAGCTCGCCCATGCGTTGCCTGATGTTCGTTTGCCTGCTGATCTGCAGCCTGCCCTCACTGGCCCTCGACCGCTCGCGGGTTGAGGGTTACTTGTTGCCCAACGGCCTGCAGGTCATCCTGAAAGACGGTTACGAGCGTGACCATGTGGCGATTCGCCTGGTGGTCGGGGTTGGCCTGGATGACTTTGACTGCGCGCAGAAAGAGCTGCCGCACCTGCTTGAGCACCTGCTGTTCAGCGGCATCGACGAAACCGGCGAAGGAGGCCTGGAAGAACGCCTGCAAGCACTGGGTGGCGAGTGGAATGCCTTTACCAGCAGCGCCGATACCACCTTCGTCATCGAGGCCCCGGCGCGTAATCAGCGCAAGGTACTGGACCTGCTGCTGGCGGTGATTCGCGACACCCGCATCGATGCCAAGGCCCTGGCCACCGCCAAGCGCATTATCGAGCGTGAGGATGGCGGCCATTATGGCCACCTGCAGCGCTGGCTCGACCGCCAGGACATCGGCCACCCCGCCAGCGACCAACTGGCCACCGAGCTGGGCCTGAAGTGCCCGGAACGCTCCGATGTCGACGACATGACCCTGGAGCAGGTACAAGCCTTGCGCGAGCACTGGTACGCGGCCAACAACATGACCCTGATCCTGGTCGGTGGCCTCGATCGCCTGCTGCCGGCCTACCTCGAACGGACCTTTGGCGAGCTGCCGGCAACCGAGCCGGAAGAACGTCGCAACCTGGAAAGCATCACCCATCAGGCCGAGCAACGCCGCGACCTAAGCCGCGGCTGGCTGGGCGACAGCGTGAAGCTGCACTGGCTGTTCATCGAGCCGGTGCTGGACAACGACCACCAGGCCACCCTCGACCTGCTCTCGCGCTACCTTGACTGGGCGCTGTATGACCAGCTGCGCCTGCGCAACGGGCTGTCCTATGGCCCGTCGGTGCAACGCGAAAGCTTCGGCGACACCGGCCTGCTCAGCCTCAATGCCGACCTGGAACGTGACGATGTCGACAAGGCGGTCCAAGTCATGCAGGCGCTGTTCGACCACCTGCGCAAGGACGGCCTCGACCCGGACACCTTTGCCCGCATCAAGTACGCCAGCGCAGCCAAGGAAAGCTGGAGCACCCAGGGCAATAGCGCGCTGGCCGACTACTACTGGGGCGCGCTGAACGACTACACGGACGGGCGTTTTGCCAACCCGGTGCGCAAACTGCGCCAGGTCAGCCTGGAGCAGGCCAATGCGGCGTTGAAAGAGCTGCTCAAGGAACAGGGCTATGTGCGCATCGAGAAGCCGCTGTTGGGTTATGACGAGCTCTATGGGCTGGTCGCCTTGCTGGTCGGGCTGATTCTGGCTGCGGGCCTGTTGCGTTGGCGCCGCCAGGGCCCTCAACGGCCCAGTGGTGCTACACGGAAGCGGTGAATCGGCGGTATCCTTTTGCCAGTACCGGCCTCTTCGTGGGGTAACTCGCTCCTGCGCCACCTGCAGGGGCGGGTTTACCCGCGAAGGGGCCGGCACAGCCACCTCCTTCTTTGTTGTAGCCCCCAATGCCCCAGATCCCCCGCATCGTCCAGCGCATCATCGAACTGCTCAAACGCTACCCCGGCATCATCGCGCTCGGCGGTTTTCTCTCCGGCGTCGGCAGCTTCATCCTGGTTGACCGCCAAGCCGGCCTGGCCAGCTGGGTGGCCGTGCTCATGCTGGTCAGCTGGGTCTGGCTGATGCTGGAAAACACCCTCACCGGCCTGTTCGCTCGTACCTTCAACCGCGAAATCCCACAGCCACTGTTGCGCTATGCGACGCAGATGATCCACCAGGAAACGCTGTTTTTCGTGCTGCCGTTCTTCTTCATCACCACCACCTGGAACAGCAGCCAACTGGTGTTCACCGGGCTGCTGGGTGCCGCCGGGCTGGTTTCGATCATCGACCCGCTGTACTACAAGTGGCTGGCACCGCGGCGCTGGCTGTTCCTGGCATTGCACACCCTGACCCTGTTCGCCGCACTGCTGACCGCGCTGCCGATCATCCTGCACCTGACCACCGCGCAGAGCTTCAAGCTGGCCTTGATCACGGCGATGGCCTTGTCGTTCCCCAGCCTGGCGAGCAGCTTTCCGGTCAACAGCTGGCGCCGCGGCGTGGCTCTGGTGCTGGTGACCTTGTCGGTCGGCGCCGGCGGCTGGCTGCTGCGTTCCTGGGTGCCACCAGCAACTTTATGGATGACCGAGGTGGCAGTGAGCACCGAAGTACTCAACCGCCAGCCTGGCGATTCGCTGGACGAAATCGCTGCCAGCCGCATCCGCAGCAGCGGGCTGTATGCCTACACCGCAATCAACGCGCCACGCGGCCTGAACGAGCGCATCTACCACGTGTGGCAGAAAGACGGTAAGGAAGTCGACCGCATTGCCCTGGACATCCATGGCGGGCGCAAGGAAGGCTACCGGGCCTGGACCCACAAGCAGAACTTCCCGCCCAACCCGGCGGGCAAGTGGCAGGTGAGGGTGCTGACCGAGGACGGGCAGGTGATTGGCGTGTTGCGCTTCAAGGTGGTCGACGACAACCCGACACAATGATTGAAAGGGGCGGCTTTGCGGCCCCAGCCCCTTCTAGACAGCACATAATCACCAAACAGCCCATGCCCGCTGCGCTATGATCAGCCCCTAAGCCTTAGCGCCGAGTCAATCGCATGGAGCCAATGACCACCCCCAGCGCCACCCTGGATACCAGCAGCCAGCCGGCTTGCCTGCGCATTACCGGTGACTGGACCCTGGCGCATTACGCCAGCCTCAAGCGCGAAAGCGAGCGCCTGCGCGCGCAATCCAGTACCGATACTGTTGCCGACCTCAGCCAGCTAGGCCGCCTGGACACCGCCGGCGCCTCGTTGCTGGCCGAACTGCTCGGCTCCGAGCGCCTGTCGCGCTGCACGGACGAGCTGCCCGAAGCCAGCCGCGCGTTGCTCAAGAACGTCTATTGCTCGGTCCAGGACTACTGTATTCCGGTCAAGGAGCCAGAGCGCAACGTGCTGCTGCTACTGCTGGAGCGCATCGGCCGCGCCGTCGGCACGCTGTGGCAAGACACCATGCAGTTGCTCGGCTTTATCGGTGTGATCCTCGAGACCGTGCTGCGCCGTGCCTTGCAACCCCATCGCTGGCGCTTGACCCCGGTCGTGGCGCACATCGAACAGACCGGCCTGGACGCCGCACCCATCGTCGCCCTGCTGACTTTTCTGGTCGGCGCAGTGGTGGCCTTCCTGGGTGCCACGGTACTGGCCGACTTTGGCGCAACCGTGTTCACCGTCGACCTGGTGGCATTCTCGTTCCTGCGCGAATTCGCCGTACTGCTCACCGCCATCCTGATGGCCGGGCGCACCGCCAGCGCCTTCACCGCGCAGATCGGCTCGATGAAGGCCAATGAAGAAATCGACGCCATCCGCACCCTGGGCCTGAACCCCATGGAGCTGCTGGTAGTGCCACGGGTGCTGGCCCTGCTTATTTCGCTGCCCTTGCTAACCTTCCTGGCGATGATCTGCGGCATCGTCGGCGGCGCGGTGGTGTGTGCCCTGTCGCTGGGCATTTCACCGGCCATGTTCCTGTCGTTGCTGCAAAGCGACATCGGTGTGCAGCACTTCCTGGTCGGCCTGGCCAAGGCGCCGTTCTTCGCTTTCCTGATCGCCGCCATCGGCTGCCTGGAAGGCTTCAAGGTCAGCGGCAGCGCCGAATCGGTAGGCGCGCACACCACCTCAGCGGTAGTGCAGTCGATTTTCGTGGTCATCGTGCTGGATGCGGTGGCCGCCTTGTTCTTCATGGAGATGGGCTGGTGAGTGGCAAGGAAACCGTGATCGAGGCCCGCGGCATCTGCAACCGTTTCGGTCGTCAGGTTGTGCATGAAAACCTGGACCTGGACCTGTATCGCGGCGAGATCCTGGCCGTGGTCGGCGGCTCAGGCAGTGGCAAATCGGTACTGCTGCGCAGCATCATCGGCCTGCGCCGGCCCAATGAGGGGCAGATCAAGGTATTCGGCCAGGACCTTGTCGGCCTCGGTGAACAGCAGCGCTCGCTGGTTGAACGGCGCTTTGGCGTATTGTTCCAGAAGGGCGCGCTGTTCTCTTCGCTGACGGTGACCGAGAACGTGGCCTTGCCACTGATCGAGCATGCAGGGCTGTCCCGCGCCGATGCCGAACACCTGGCCGGGGTGAAGCTGGCCTTGGCCGGGCTGCCGATCTCGGCCGCCGACAAGTACCCGTCCTCGCTGTCAGGGGGCATGATCAAGCGCGCGGCGCTGGCCAGGGCCCTGGCACTGGACCCCGATATCCTGTTCCTCGACGAGCCCACCGCCGGCCTGGACCCGATCGGCGCCGCTGCATTCGACCAGTTGATCCTGACCTTGCGCGACGCCCTGGGCCTGTCAGTGTTCCTCATCACCCACGACCTCGACACCCTGTACACCATCACCGACCGCATCGCGGTGCTGTCGCAGAAAAAGGTCCTGGTGGCCGGCCCGCTGGCCGAGGTCGAACAGACCAACGACGCCTGGATTCAAGAATACTTTCACGGCCCCCGCGGGCGCGCAGCCGAACAGGCTGCCACCCGTGCCGGGCAGGAGCGCTGAGCAATGGAAACCCGAGCCCATCACGTTCTTATCGGCCTGGTCACCGTTCTGGTAGTGGCTGGCGCCATGCTGTTCGGCCTGTGGCTGGCCAAGTCCAGCGTCGACGACGCTTTCAAGGATTACGAAGTGGTATTCAACGAGGCGGTGTCCGGCCTGTCGCGCGGCAGCCCGGTGCAGTACAACGGCATCAAGGTCGGTGACGTGTCCACCTTGCGCCTGGATCCGAAAGACCCACGCCGGGTACTGGCACGGGTGCGCCTGAGCGGCGACACCCCGGTAAAGGAAGATACCCAGGCCAAGCTCACCCTGGCCGGTGTTACCGGGAACTCGTTCATCCAGCTCAGCGGCGGCACCCCGCAAAGCCCGGAACTGAAAGGCAAGGATGGCAAGCTGCCGGTGATCATTGCATCACCCTCGCCAATCTCGCGCCTGCTCAATGACAGCAGCGACCTGGTGACCAATATCAACCTGCTGCTGCACAACGCCAACCAGATGTTCTCCGAGGACAACATCGGCCACCTCAGCAACACGCTGGCCAACCTCGACAAGACCACCGGCGCCTTCGCCGGCCAGCACGGCAGCATCGGCGAGGCCATCGAACAGCTGGTGCAGGTGGGCAAGCAGGCCAGCGCCACCCTGGCAGAAACACAAACGCTGATGCGCAATGCCAACGGCCTGCTGGGCACCCAGGGCAAACAGGCCATCGGCAGCGCCGAGCAGGCCATGCAGTCGCTGGCTGAAAGCACCGCCACCATCAACAGCCTGCTCAAGAACAACAGCGAGGCTATCGGCGACGGTGCCCAGGGCCTCAACCAGCTGACCCCAGCCATTCGCGAACTGCGCGAAACCCTCAACGCGCTCAAGGGTATTTCCCGGCAACTGGAGGCCGACCCCAGCGGCTACCTGCTCGGCCGCGACAACAACAAGGAGTTCCAGCCATGAAACCGTCGCTGCGCCTGCTGGCCCTGGCGGCCGCCCTGAGCCTGGCCAGTGCCTGCTCTATCCTGCCGCAGGCCGAACCTGTCGACCTCTACCGCCTGCCGGTGAACCAGGCCAGCCGCACCGTGGCGCCGCTGGACTGGTCGTTGCGCCTGAACAAACCACTGGCCAGCGAAGCGCTGGCCGGTCCGCGGATTGCCGTGATTCCGCAGGGCGATGTGATCAGCAGCTACAAGGGCGCCCGCTGGAGCGACGCGGTGCCGGTACTGCTGCGCAACCGCCTGCTCGACGGTTTCCAGCGGGACGGCCAGGTACAGCGGCTGAGCGCCGACGACAGCAACCTGCAGGCCGACTACGAGCTGGCGGGTGAGCTGCAGGCGTTCCAGAGTGAATACCGCC
This sequence comes from Pseudomonas sp. CM25, assembly GCF_013179705.1. Taxonomy (NCBI): domain Bacteria; kingdom Pseudomonadati; phylum Pseudomonadota; class Gammaproteobacteria; order Pseudomonadales; family Pseudomonadaceae; genus Pseudomonas; species Pseudomonas sp. CM25. Next base: position 23,694 of record NZ_JABMCW010000043.1, read on the forward strand.
CGGACGGAACGGTGGAGGTGGTGATCCGCTACGACGCGCGCCTGGTGCAGGGCCGCACCCAGCGTATCCTCGCCAGCAAGCGCTTCGAAGTGCGCCAGCCGCTGGCCGACAGGCAAGTTTCAGCGGTGGTCGCCGGGTTCGGCTCGGCCAGCGACCAGTTGGTGGGGCAAGTGGTGGGATGGACCGTCACCCAGACCAATCAGGTGCCACGGCAGGCTCAGGCAAAGAACCAGTAGCAGACGAAGATCGCCGCGATCACCCCGGACAGCTCGGCCAGCAGTGCGCAACCAACCGCGTGGCGCACGCGCTGGATACCGACCGCGCCAAAGTACACCGCCAGCACATAGAAGGTGGTCTCGGTACTGCCTTGCACCGTCGCCGCTACCAGGGCCGGAAAACTGTCCACGCCCTGTGTCTGCATGGTCTCGATCAGCATCGCGCGCGCCGCGCTGCCGGAAAACGGCTTCACCAGCGCGGTGGGCAGGCCCTCGACGAAGCGGGTATCCAGGCCCATCCAGCCGACGGCATGGCGGATGCCGTCCAGGGCCAGCTCCAGGGCGCCTGAAGCGCGCAGCACACCGACCGCCACCAGCATCGCCACCAGGTAGGGCAACAGGTTTTTGGCCACGTCGAAGCCTTCCTTGGCGCCTTCGACAAAGGCTTCATACACCTTCACCCGCTTCAAGGCGCCAATCACCAGGAACAACATGATCACGCCAAACAGCGTGAGGTTGCCCAGGATCGACGACAGGCTGGCCAGCGCAGCGGCCGACAATGTGCCGAGAAACGCCATGAAGCCACTCAGCAGCAAGGCGCCGGGGATGAAATAGGCAAGCACCACCGGGTCCCACAGGCGCAGGCGCTGCATTACCGCGACCGACAGCAGGCCGACCAGGGTCGAGACACTGGTGGCCAGCAGAATCGGCAGGAACACCATGGTCGGGTCCGGCGCCCCTTGCTGGGCCCGGTACATGAAGATGGTCACCGGCAGCAGGGTCAGCGATGAAGCGTTGAGCACCAGGAACAGGATCTGCGCGTTGCTCGCCGTGGTGCTGCTGGGGTTCAGCTCCTGCAGCGCGCGCATGGCCTTGAGGCCAATCGGGGTGGCGGCGTTGTCCAGGCCCAGGCCGTTGGCAGCGAAGTTCATGGTGATCAGGCCCAGGGCCGGGTGGCCGGGCGGCACTTCCGGCATCAGGCGGGCGAATAACGGGCCCAGCACCTTGGCCAGCCATTCGACGATGCCGGCCTTTTCGGCAATCTTCAGAAAGCCCAGCCACAGGGTCAGCGTGCCGAACAGCAACACCATCACCTCGACCGACAGCTTGGCCATGGCGAAGATGCTTTCGACCATTGAGGCGAAGATACCGGCATTGCCACCAATCACCCATTGGGCCAGGGCAGACACCGCCGCCACCAGGAAAAAGCCGAGCCAAAGGCCGTTGAGCATCCGCGTGTTCCCCCTGAAAAATGCCCGAATGATAGCGGAAGTTGCCTGCACCGGCCTCATCGCCGGCAAGTCAGCTCCCACAGGGGTATCACAAGGGCCGAGGCCAGCGGGTTACCGGTTGGAGCTGGCTTGCCGGCGATAGGGCCGGTGCAGGCCCCCGTGATCCTTACAGATATCGAGTAGGAGGCGGGCTCACACCCGCCGTCCTCTCACACCACCGTGCGTACGGTTCCGTACACGGCGGTTCAAGCTATGCGGCTAAGCCGGTTGATCGTATCCAGTATCGAGACCAGTCCGAGTC
>NZ_JABMCW010000430.1:0-3953 GCF_013179705.1 Pseudomonas sp. CM25
GGCGATGCCTTCGACCGCCAGAGCCTGGCCACACTGCAACAGCCCCCTACCCTGGCAGTGGTTTCCGGGCTGTACGAACTGTTCCCCAGCAACCAGCTGGTGGGCAACTCGCTGGCCGGCCTGGCGGACGCTGTGGAAGAAGGCGGCTATCTGGTCTACACCGGCCAGCCATGGCACCCGCAACTGGAGATGATCGCCCGCGCCCTGACCAGCCACCGCGGCGGCGAGGCCTGGGTGATGCGCCGCCGCAGCCAGGCGGAAATGGACCAGCTGGTCGAAGCTGCAGGTTTCCGCAAGCTGGCCCAGCGCATCGATGAATGGGGCATCTTCAGCGTCAGCCTGGCACAACGGGTACGCTGAATGAACCCTTCTCGTGAGCCCGGGCTGATCCGCCGGGGCGTGTGCTGGCTGCTGTTGCTGGGGCCATTGTTTTTCCTCAGCTACGGGCTGGCAAACAACCATACGGCCGGGCGCACGGATGTCGGCAGCCTGGTGTTCGGCTGGGAGCGCGGCATGCCGCTGTGGCCCTGGACGATCATCCCCTACTGGTCGATCGACCTGCTGTACGGGCTGTCTTTCCTGCTGCCACGCACGCGCCAGGAAATGGACCGCCATGCCCTGGCGCTGCTCAGTGCACAGGTGGTCAGCGTCGCCTGCTTCCTGCTCTGGCCGCTGCGCTTCACCTTCGAGCGGCCAGAACTGGGCGGGCTGTTCGGCTGGCTGTTCGACGTGCTGATGGGCTTCGACAAGCCTTTCAACCAGGCACCTTCGCTGCACATAGCCCTGCTGGTGGTGATCTGGACGATGTTTGCCCGACATGTGCGGCGCCAGCCCTGGCGTTGGTTGATGCATGGCTGGATGGGGCTGATCGGGGTGTCGGTGCTGACCACCTGGCAACACCACTTCGTCGACGTGCCTACCGGCGCATTGGCGGGATTTGCCTGTGTGTGGCTGTGGCCGCACAAGGGACGGCTGCCTTGGCAGCAGGCTCGCCTTGCGCAGGATGCCAAGCGCTGGCTGTTGGCGCTTTGCTATGCCGCGGGCGCGCTCATGTGTGCAATGTTTGCCCGGGTATTGGGCGGCGCCTGGCTTTGGTTGGCCTGGCCGGCGGTGTCGCTGGGGTTGGTGGCGCTGAACTATGCCGTGCTGGGTGCAGGCGGGTTTCAAAAGGGCAGCGATGGCCGATTGTCCAGCGCCGCCTGCTGGTTGCTGGCGCCGTACCTGTTGGCAGCGTGGGCCAATTCGAGGTTGTGGACCAGGCGTCACCCGCAGCCAGACGAAGTCTGTGATGGCGTTTACCTGGGGAGAATTCCGGGACGTCCCGCCGATGCCCGCTTTCCGGCAGTTGTCGACTTGTGCGCCGAACTATCCTGTGCCGCGCCAGCGGGTGCTTATCAGGGTTTTCCGACCCTGGACCTGATAGCACCGGACATCACCCTCCTGCAGCAGGCCGCCAACGCCATCGAACGCCTGCGTGCCAAAGGCCCGGTACTGGTCTGCTGTGCGCTGGGCCATTCGCGCAGCGCCAGCGCCGTGGCAGCCTGGTTGGTGCTCAGCGGCCGCTGCAGCAATGCGCAACAGGCCGAGGCAGTGATCCGTAAAGCCCGCCCTGGCATCGTCCTGCATCACGCGCACCGCCAGGTCCTGCATCAACTCGGAGCGCAACCATGAACCTGATCGTGGTGGCCGGCCTGCTGGGCCGCGGCAAGCAACTGGAGCGCCTTTCCGACGGCATCACCCTGCTGGCCCTGGCCTACGGCCTGGCGCCGTTGCTGGGTGCCCCGCTACAACCGCTGGCAAGCCTGCTGAGCATTACCCTGCTGGTGCTCGGCGTGCTGCACAAATACTGGGCCATCCGCGTGGCGCTGGACGCCGAGCTGTTTGCCCACCTGGCCGCCAGCCGCGACCTGACGGCAGATACCCAGACTCTGGACCAGGCCCTGTTCGAGCTGAAGCTCAAGCCACAGCCCCTGGATTCCCGCGCCTGGCCCGCTCGCAGCCAGGCCGCACTCAACCTGCTCCGTCGCCAGGCCCTGTGCCTGGGCCTGCAACTGTCACTGGCCTTGGCTATCTTGCTGACACTGCCTTTGAAAGGATAACCAACATTCCATGCTCGCCAACCTGACCGCCTACCTCATCACCTCCGCCGCCCGCCTGATCACCGGCGCCCGGGCCCTGTGGCTGGGCTGCACGCCGCTGCCGGTGCAGCGGCTGTACTTCGCCAACCACAGCAGCCACGGTGACTTCGTGTTGCTGTGGGCCTCACTGCCCCAGCCACTGCGCAAGCGCACCCGACCGGTAGCCGGCGCCGACTATTGGGCCAAACCCGGCATTCGCGATTTTCTCATCCGCAAGGTATTCAATGGCGTGCTGATCGACCGCCAGCGCAGCGAAGGCCAGGGCAGCCCATTGCAGCCGATCCTTGATGCGGTGGCCCAGGGCGACTCGCTGATCTTCTTCCCGGAAGGCACGCGAAACCTCGGCGACGAGGCATTGATGCCATTCAGAAGCGGGTTGTACCACCTGGCGGCTGCCAACCCTGAGGTTGAACTGGTACCGGTGTGGATCGCCAACCTCAACCGGGTGATGCCCAAGGGCCGTGCCCTGCCGCTGCCACTGCTGTGCACCCTGAGCTTTGGCGAACCGCTGCACCTGCAAGCTGATGAAAGCAAGCAGGCCTTTCTCGAGCGGGCCAGCCACGCCCTGCTGAACCTGGCCCCGAAGGATGCCTGACATGGACGATAACACCCTTTCCCTGTTCGCCGGCATCGGCGCCCTGCTACTGCTCGCCAGCGTGATCGGCCGCCTGCTCAAGTGGCGCGCCGGCCCGGCACCGCACGCCGTGATCGACAACCTCAACGCCCGTATCAACGCCTGGTGGGTGATGGTGCTGGTAATCGGCATCGCCTTCCTGTTCGGCAAGTACGGCGTCATCGTGCTGTTCTACGGCGTGTCGTTTTACGCCCTGCGCGAGTTCATGACCCTTACCCCAACCCGGCGCAGCGACTACCCGGCGCTGGTGGCGGCGTTCTATGTGGCGCTGCCTGTGCAGTACGTGCTGATCGCCATGGACTGGTACGGCCTGTTCAGCATTTTCATTCCGGTGTACCTGTTCCTGCTGCTGCCGATCCTGGCCAGTTTTGGCGGCGATACCACACGTTTTCTCGAGCGTGCCTCGAAAGTGCAGTGGGGCCTGATGATCGCGGTGTACTGCGTGTCGTCGGTGCCCGCGCTGATGACCCTGGACATCCCGGGCTATGAGGGGCGCAACCTGCTGCTGATCGCCTGGCTGATTCTGGTGGTGCAGATCAGCGACGTGCTGCAGTACGTGTGCGGCAAGCTGTTCGGCAAGCGCAAGGTGGCGCCCAACCTGTCGCCCTCCAAAACCCTCGAAGGGCTGGCCGGCGGCGTGGCGCTGGCGACCCTGATCGGCGCCCTGCTGTGCTGGATCACCCCGTTCACCTTCTGGCAGGCCGCGCTGATGGCGCTGGCGGTGAACGCCATGGGCTTCTTCGGCGGGCTGGTGATGTCGGCGATCAAACGCGACCGCGGGGTCAAAGACTGGGGGCACATGATCGAAGGCCACGGCGGCATGCTCGACCGCATGGACTCGGTATGCTTTGCGGCGCCAGTGTTCTTCCACTTCGTGCGGTACTGGTGGGCATAGGCGGAGCGCAAGCACCATTGATCAGTGGGTAAGCGCCAGCTCTCGCAGTGCAGCAGAAGCAAGAAAGCCGGAGCGCGATGCGTACCGATGATCACGCTTCACCTTTTCATCGATCCGCTGCAGCAGGTTTTCCGGCAGGGTCGCATTGAAGCGAACCGCCTTGCCCAAGTACGGCGTGACATCAAAATCCACCACGGCCCAGACCCCGCCTTCATAGTCGGGGTTCGCCACGTGGACATCAACTTCCCGAGGCTGCGGAAGTGCCTCCCTATCAGCGACCAACCCC
>NZ_JABMCW010000431.1:0-3936 GCF_013179705.1 Pseudomonas sp. CM25
AGGTTGGAGCGGTGGATGCGCTCGAAACTTTCCGCCAGCACAGCCTTGACCCCCAGCAGATTGGTGCCCTTGGCCGCCCAGTCGCGGCTTGAGCCGGTGCCGTATTCCTGGCCGGCGATCACCACCAGCGGGGTGCCTTCCTGCTGGTAGCGCATGGCCGCGTCATAGATCGACAGTTTGTCGCCGCTGGGGATGTGCAGGGTGTTGCCACCTTCCTCGCCCGCCAGCATTTCGTTGCGGATACGGATGTTGGCAAAGGTGCCACGCATCATCACCTCATGGTTGCCACGCCGTGAGCCATAGGAGTTGAAGTCGCGTGGCTCTACACCCTGCTCGCGCAGGTAACGCCCGGCGGGGCTGTCGGCCTTGATGTTGCCGGCGGGTGAAATGTGGTCGGTGGTCACCGAGTCGCCCAGCAGCGCCAGAATCCGCGCGTCATGAATGTCGGCGATCTGCGGCGGCGGGCCGCCGATGCCGTCGAAGAAGGGCGGGTGCTGGATATAGGTGGAGTCCGCCTGCCACACATAGGTCGCAGCCTGTGGCACCTCGATGGCTTGCCATTGGGCATCGCCGGCGAACACTTCGGCGTACTCCTTGTGGAACATTGCCGTGTCGACCTTGGCCACGGCCTCGGCGATTTCCTGCTGGGTGGGCCAGATGTCGCGCAGGTAGACAGGGTGGCCGTCCTTGCCGGTGCCGAGTGGGTCACGGGTAAGGTCCAGGCGCACGCTACCGGCCAGGGCGTAGGCCACTACCAGGGGCGGCGAGGCCAGCCAGTTGGTCTTGACCAAGGGGTGCACGCGTCCTTCGAAGTTGCGATTGCCGGACAGCACCGAGGCCACGGTCAGGTCGGCGCTGCCGATGGCCTTCTCGATCGGCTCGTCCAGCGGCCCGGAGTTGCCGATGCAGGTAGTGCAGCCGTAACCGACCAGGTCGAAGCCCAGCTGGTCGAGGTACGGGGTGAGCCCGGCTGCGTTGAAGTACTCGGTGACGACCTTGGAGCCCGGCGCCAGCGAGCTCTTGACCCACGGCTTGCGTTTCAGGCCTTTTTCCAGGGCCTTTTTCGCCACCAGGCCGGCGGCCATCATCACGCTGGGGTTGGAGGTGTTGGTGCACGAGGTGATCGCGGCGATTACCACGGCCCCATCACGCAGGGTGTGAGTCTGCTCCTGATGGGTGTAATCAATCTCGCCGGCCTGATCGGCGTTGCCCACCGCCACGCCACCACCGCCTTCGCTTTCCAGGCGGCCGACTTCCTTGGCCAGCGGTTTGGGTTGCAGCTCGATGAAATGGTTGAAGGCTTGGCTGACCTCGCCCAGCGCCACACGGTCCTGCGGCCGTTTCGGCCCGGCCAGGCTGGCTTCGACCTGGTGCATGTCCAGCGCCAGGCTGTCGCTGAACAGCGGCTCCTGGCCCGGCAGGCGCCACAGGCCTTGGGTTTTGCAGTATTGCTCGACCAGTTGCACGGTCGCCTCGGGGCGGCCGGAAAGGCGCAGGTAGTCCAGTGTGACCTGGTCGACCGGGAAGAACCCACAGGTGGCGCCGTATTCGGGGGCCATGTTGGCAATGGTAGCGCGGTCGGCCAAGGGCAGCTCAGCCAGGCCGTCGCCGTAGAATTCCACGAACTTGCCCACCACGCCTTTCTTGCGCAGCATCTGGGTGACTGTCAGCACCAGGTCGGTGGCGGTGATGCCTTCGCGCAACTTGCCGGTCAGCTTGAATCCAATCACTTCAGGGATCAGCATCGACACGGGCTGGCCGAGCATGGCTGCCTCTGCCTCGATGCCGCCGACACCCCAGCCTAGTACGCCAAGGCCATTGATCATGGTGGTGTGCGAATCGGTGCCGACCAGCGTGTCGGGGAAGGCATAGGTGCGGCCATCTGCTTCGCGGGTCCAGACCGTGCGGCCCAGATATTCCAGGTTCACCTGGTGGCAAATGCCGGTACCCGGCGGCACCACGCGGAAGTTGTCAAAGGCGCTCTGGCCCCAACGCAGGAACGCGTAGCGCTCGCCATTGCGCTGCATTTCGATATCGACGTTTTCGCTGAATGCCTGCGGGGTGCCGTAGCGGTCGACCATCACCGAGTGGTCGATGACCAGGTCAACGGGGGACAGCGGGTTGATCCGCTGTGGGTCGCCACCGGCCTTGGCCATGGCCGCGCGCATGGCGGCCAGGTCGACCACCGCCGGCACGCCGGTAAAGTCCTGCATCAGCACCCGTGCCGGGCGGTACTGGATTTCGCGATCGGAGCGCCGATCGCTCAGCCACTGGGCGACGGCGCGCAGGTCGTCGCCGCTGACGGTCTTGCCGTCTTCCCAGCGCAGCAGGTTTTCCAGCAGCACCTTCAGCGACATGGGCAGGCGCTGCAGATCACCCAGCTGGCGGGCAGCCTCAGCAAGGCTGAAGTAATGGTAGGTCTGATCGCCGACCTTGAGGGGCTTGAGGGTGTTCAGGCTATCGAGCGAGGGCATTGCCAACTCCTTCTGCGCCGGTGCCCGGCAATTACTCAGGGTTTGCCGGTAGCACCGTTGTGTATCGGTCCGCACGGCACGGACCTGGCTGAATGGTCAGGTTAGACCGGTTTATGGCCCCTGACCCTTTTCTGGACCGGCGGGGCGTGTCGCAGGTTCCGAACTTCCTTTATCATCGCCGCCCTGCCGGCGCCTGTTGCGCGCCCGCCGTAGTGGAGTGAGAGATGAATACCCTGTTCATGCATTGCCGGCCCGGTTTCGAGGGCGAGGTGTGCGCCGAAATCAGCGAACACGCCGCCCGCCTGGGTGTTGCTGGCTATGCCAAAGGCAAGCCGCAAAGCGCCAGTGCCGAGTTTGTCTGCAGCGAGGACGGCGGTGCCGAGCGCTTGATGGGGGAGTTGCGCTTCAACCAGCTGATTTTCCCGCGGCAGTGGGCCCGTGGTGGTTTTGTCGAGCTGCCGGAAACCGACCGCATCAGTGTGCTGCTGGCCCATTTGGCCGACATGCCGGTGTTCGGCAGCCTGTGGCTGGAGGTGCTGGACAGCAACGATGGCAAGGAACTGTCCACCTTTTGCCGCAAGTTCGAGGTGCCGCTGCGCAAGGCCATGGAAAAAGCCGGCCGCTTGGTCGACGACGCCAACCGGCCACGGCTGCTGCTGACATTTATCAGCGGCCGACGGGTATTTGCCGGTGTTGCCGCCGCCAACAACAGCGCGCTGTGGCCCATGGGCATTCCGCGCCTGAAGTTTCCCCGCGAGGCGCCCAGTCGTTCGACCCTCAAGCTGGAAGAGGCCTGGCACCAGTTCATCCCGCGCGAGCAGTGGGAGCAGCGTCTGGGCGATGACATGACCGGTGTCGACCTGGGTGCCTCGCCGGGTGGCTGGACGTACCAGCTGGTTCGCCGGGGGATGCTGGTGACGGCCATCGATAACGGGCCGATGGCCGAAAGCCTGATGGACACCGGGCTGGTCCAGCACCTGATGGCTGATGGGTTTACCTGGCAGCCGAAGCATCCGGTGGACTGGATGGTGTGCGACATTGTCGAGAAGCCGGCGCGCACTACCTCGCTGATCGAGACCTGGCTGGGGGAGGGGTTGTGTCGCGAGGCGGTGGTCAACCTGAAGCTGCCGATGAAGCAGCGTTATGCCGAAGTGCGGCGGTTGCTTGATCGCATGGAGGCGACGTTCAAGGCGCGCAAGATTCGGGTGTCGATTGCTTGCAAGCAGCTGTATCACGATCGGGAGGAAGTGACCTGTCACTTGCGCAGGCTTGATCTGAAGGCGCGCTGAGCGTGAGAGCTTGAAGCTTGAAGCTTGAAGCTTGAAGCTTGAAGTTTGAAGTTTGAAACTTATGCGCCGGTTTTGATGCAGCGAACAGTCCATTTGCGATGGCGACGCTTACTCACCTTTTCGCCCTTACGGCGAGTCACTTTTTTTCTTGGAAAAAAGTAACCAAAAACCGC
>NZ_JABMCW010000432.1:0-3931 GCF_013179705.1 Pseudomonas sp. CM25
ACAGCGGAAAACTGTTCCAGCAGCTCTTTCGGAACCTTTGGTAACTCTCGGAGCGGTTTTTTTTTGGTTGGCATACATGCACCTCTTACTCATGTTATGCCCGAACACAAAATTTCTGACACCCTCGGCGCTTGCCGCAAGCTATGCAGCGCCTATGAGATCGAGCGCCGCCCGCGCGGCGCTTCGCGGGTAAACCCGCTCCCACATTTGTTGCAACGTGCCAAATCTGTCAGGCCATGGTTGTCAGCCTTGTTGGCTTGACTGGATTTCTCGGTTTGCCCCACTGCAGCCTCACCTGTCTAAAGCCACGCACCAAGGCGGGCAACCTCGCTTTCACAGGCATGGCCACGTTGCAACAAATGTGGGAGCGGGTTCACCCGCGAAGCGCCGCGCGGGCGGCGCTCGATCTCATAGGCGCTGCATAGCTTGCGGCAAGCACCTGTCAGCCCTGATGCGACTTGTCAAAGACCCTAAAATCCCCGACAAGGATTGCGCGTGCTTCATGGACCATACCCGGCGCCCCCCAATCCATCCACTACCAGATGACGCCCAGCCATTTCTCCCGCACACTGCGGAAAATTCCCAAGCCCGTCCTCCGCCACCTTGCGGGGCACAGCCGGAGTAGCAAATGGCGCGACAACTAATAACAAACGCCCAAGACCCGCTGCACGAATCCCGCCAGGCCCGCCTGAAGCTGGCCAGCGAAGGCGAGCTGCCGCTGGGCATGCTACGCGACGAAATCGACGCCTCCTGGCGCCGCAGCCTGGGCCATGGCCTGGACAGCCTGCAAGGCGAGCAGGTCGGCCTGGGCCTGGAACAAGGCCGTGACCTGCGCACCCTGCTCGAGCGCAACCGCCTGCTGGTCGACGCGGTCACCCCCGAACTGGATTACCTGGTCGCGCGCCAGGGCCAGGCCGGCATCATCATCCTCGGCGACGCCAAGGCCAACGTACTGGCCATCGAGGGCCAGACCCATGTGCTCAGCCGCGAGGGCCTGCGTGACCTGCAGCCCGGCAGCTGCTGGAGCGAAACACTGCGTGGCACCAACGCCATCGGCACGGCGGTCGTCGAAGGCCGGCCAACGCTGATCAACTGCGGCGAGCACTACCTCGACCGCCTCAGCCCCTTCTCCTGCACCTCGGTACCCTTGCGCGACCCGCGGGGCGAGGTGATCGGCGTGCTCGACATCACCCGCGAAGGGGTGATGGCGCAGCCGCAGGACAGCCTGACAACGCTGATGCTGGCCGCCGGCAACATCGAAAGCCGGCTGTTCGGCCTGTGCCACCCAGAGCAACTGGTGCTGGCGTTCCACAGCCGCCCGCAATACCTCAACAGCGCCTGGCAGGGGCTGCTGGCACTGAGCCTGGACGGCGAAGTGCTGGCGGCCAACGACAGTGCCTGCCAGTTGTTGCAGGTGTCGCGCCATGAACTGATCGGCCGGCACAGCACCGACCTGCTCGGCGAGCGTTCGCCGGCCTTCATCGCGCGCCTGTGGCAGGGCGGGGTGAGCAGCGTGCAGACGGCCAAGGGCGAGTTCTACTTCCGCGCCCTGCAGCTGCCCCGCCATGGCCGGGTCAACGGCAGTCCGCCGGCGAGCAAGCCGACGCTGAGCAGGCAAGCACCCGCACTTGACGCTCTGGCCGGGGGTGATCCGCGCCTGGCGCGCAACCTGCGCATGGCACGCCAGGGGTTGGGCAACGGCCTGCCGGTGTTGCTGCTGGGCGAGACCGGTACCGGCAAGGAAGTCGTAGCCCGCGCCTTGCACCAGGCCAGCCCGCGCGCCGACAAACCGTTTGTGGCCGTCAACTGCGCAGCGATCCCCGAAGGGCTGATCGAGTCCGAGCTGTTCGGCTACCGCGAAGGAGCCTTCACTGGTTCGCGCCGGGGCGGCATGGTCGGCCGGTTGATGCAGGCCCAGGGCGGCACGCTGTTCCTCGACGAAATCGGCGACATGCCGCTGGCCCTGCAGGCGCGCCTGCTGCGGGTTCTGCAGGAGCGCCGTGTGGCGCCGCTGGGGGCGGGCGACGAGCAGGACATCGACGTGGCGCTGATCTGCGCCACCCACCGCGACCTCAAGCGTCTGGTGCAGGAGCAACACTTCCGCGAAGACCTGTACTACCGGGTGAATGGCGTGTCGTTGCGCCTGCCGGCCCTGCGCGAACGGGATGACTTGGCTGCAATCATCCAGGGTTTGCTGGACAAGTCCGGCGCCAAGGGCGTCAGCCTGGACCCGGCCCTGGCTGGGTTGCTTGAAGGTTTTGACTGGCCCGGAAATATCCGCCAGCTGGAGATGGTGGTACGCACGGCACTGGCCATGCGCGAAGATGGCGAGCTGTTGCTGACCCTTGACCACCTGACCGATTGCCTGCTGGACGAACTGGCCAGCGCAACGGCGCCTTCCGGCAGCATCAAGGACAACGAGCTGGAGCTGATTCGCGCCGCGTTGACGCGCCACCAGGGCAACGTTTCCGCTGCTGCCGAAGCGTTAGGTATCAGCCGGGCGACGCTGTACCGCAAGCTCAAACAGTTGCGCAGCTGACATGGGCGGCCTGTTCGCAAGGCTGGTGGACTCCAGCGACCCTGTACTCATGCGCCAGGCATTAGCCTGGCTGTATGGTTTCGTCCGACCCCACCGCCGCGCCATCGGCGTGCTGCTGGGCCTGTCGCTGGGCGCCTCGCTGCTGGCACTGGCGCAACCCTGGCTGGTCAAGACGCTGATCGACGAAGGCCTGTTGGCCAAGGACTACCAGACGCTCTGGCACATGGCGGCGATCATGATCGGCGCCGGTGTGCTGGGCACCGTGCTGGCCGGGGTCAACCGCTACCTGCATACTCGCTTGTCGGGGCGCATCCTGTTTGCCCTGCGCGATGACCTTTACCGTCACCTGCAGCAGTTGTCGCCAACGTTCTACGGCCGGCGGCGCACCGGTGACATTCTTTCGCGGCTGGATGGCGATGTGGCGGAGATCCAGCGCTTTGCCGTGGACTCGCTGTTTTCGGCGGTGTCGGCGGTGATCGGCCTGGTCGGTGCGGTGGCATTGATGCTGATGCTGTCGTGGCAACTGTCGCTGCTGCTGGCCTTGCTGATCCCGATCGAGGTGCTGTGGCTGCGCTGGATGCGGCGCAAGGTGGAGCGCGAAGTGCGCAGCCTGCGCGAGCGCTCGGCGGATGTGTCGTCGTTCCTGGTCGAAACCCTGCCGGCGATGAAGTTCATCCAGGCCGCCGGCCAGCAAGATCGCGAGGCAGGGCGCCTGGACCAGCTGGGGCAGGGCTACATGCGCCAGTTGCTGAAGGTGCAGGTGACCGAATTCTTCACCCAGGCCATCCCCGGTACGCTGACCTCATGGTGTCGCGCCTGCGCGTTCCTGGTCGGCGGCTGGTGGGTGATCCAGGGGACCTGGCAGTTGGGGGCGCTGATCGCCTTTTCAACCTACATGGGCATGGCGGTGGGGCCGGTACAAAGCCTGCTGGGGCTGTACGTGGCGGTGCAGCGCATGGCAGTGAGCCTGGGGCGGGTGATGGAGCTCAAGCAGGAGGCCGTGGCCGTGCGCCCGGCGGCCAACCCGCAACCCATGCCCGATGGCCCGGGCGAACTGCGCCTGGAAGCACTGTGCTTTAGCCATGCAGGCCGCCAGGGCGCCGTGCTGAACAACGTGCAGGTGTGCGTGCCGGGGGGGCTGAAGGTGGCCATCAGCGGCGCCTCTGGCGTGGGCAAGTCGACCCTCATCGACCTGTTGCAGCGCTTCTACGACCCTGACGCAGGGCGCATCCTGCTGGACGGCACCGACCTGCGCGAACTGGACCTGGCCGCGCTGCGTCGAAGTATCGCCGTGGTCAGCCAGGACATCGTGCTGTTCCGCGGCACCCTGGCGCAGAACCTGGCCTACAGCGTGCCCGAGGCCAGCCGTGCGGAGCTGGAGCGGGTGGTGCG
>NZ_JABMCW010000433.1:0-3923 GCF_013179705.1 Pseudomonas sp. CM25
TGGCCGGGGTTGTTGCGGATGAACTCGGGGATCACCTTGTTCTTCAGCACTTCGAACGGGTAGGTATCGCGAAACCACAAGGTCTCGTTGGTGGTCATGGCATCGACCACCTGCTCGCGCAAACCGCTGCGCGGCTGGGTCTGGATGCGCTGCACCAGCTCGCCCAGGCTCTTGATACCCTGTTGTTCCATCAGCTTGTTGAGACGGCTGGAAACCAGATACTGCTTGTTCTCGCCCAGCAGGATGCCACAGGCTTTCTCCAGGAAGACCCGGAACTGTTCGAAATCCAAATTACCCGTAGACACTACTTTGCCGCCTCTTTTCAATCACTGGTGCCGGGGCGTACCCCGGCTGCTTCAATGCGCTGCCTTGATCCGGTCGACCACCCGCTGGGCCAGGTCGTCCGGCTTGAACTTGGCCAGGAAGTCATCGGCACCGACCTTCTTGACCATCGCCTGGTTGAACACCCCGGAAAGCGAAGTATGCAGGCAGATGTGCAATTTTTGCATGCGTGGGTCGCTGCGGATCTCTGCCGTTAGCGTATAGCCGTCCATTTCCGGCATTTCAATGTCCGAGATCATCATCAGGAACTCTTCTTCCGGCTTTTTCCCCTCATCCACCAGCTGGCGCAGGTAGTTCAGGGCCTGACGGCCGTCATTGAGTGCCACCACCTCGACCCCCACGGTCTGGAGGCAACGGCTGACCTGCTTGCGCGCCACCGATGAATCGTCGACGGTCAGCACCCGCAGCAGCACGGCCTTGTCCTGGGTTTCGGCATCGATCACCCCGACCGACACCGACTCGGACGACGGCGACACTTCGGCCAGCACCTTTTCCACGTCGATGATCTCGACCATGCGGTTGTCCACCCGGGTCACCGCCGTCAGGTAGTGGTCGCGGCCGGTCCCCTTGGGTGGCGGGTGGATTTCTTCCCAGTTCATGTTGACGATGCGCTCTACCGAGTGCACCAGGAAACCCTGGGTCTTGGTGTTGTACTCGGTGATGATCACGAAGCTGTTGCGCGTCTCTTCCTCCAACGGCCGCAACCCGGTGGCCATCGACAAGTCGAGGATCGGGATGGTCGCCCCGCGAATGTTGGCAACGCCACGCACCACGGGGTGCGCCTTGGGCAGCAGGGTCAGTGCAGGGCACTGCAGCACTTCCCTGACCTTGAATACGTTGATGCCGTACAGCTGTTGGCCATTGAGGCGGAACAGCAGCAATTCCAGGCGATTCTGCCCCACCAGCTGCGTGCGCTGGTTGACCGAATCCATAACACCCGCCATGCCAGACTCCTTTACATTTCAGCCTTTGGTTGCAACTCAGGTAGCGAGTCGGCACGGGCTTTGCTTTTTTGAGCGCCATGCACACGAAAACGACATTTTTCCGACGATTGACGCACCTGCTGACTGGCTTGCTGGCAACCCTGTGCCTGCTGGTGCCCGGCGTTCGCACGGTAGCGGACGCGTTCACCTTGCCTGAACAGCTTATCGGTGTCACCCAAGGGTTTCTTGAATTCACCGTCGAAGATTATCTGGCCACCACCCAGACAGCCGGCCGCTACGAAATCCAGGTCAACCCGCTGGACCCGCGCCTGCGCATGCCGCTGTGCAGCCAGCAGCTGGACGCCTCGCTGGAAAGCCCCGCGCTACCGCTGGGCCGGGTGACAGTGCGGGTACGCTGTGACAGCGCCGCACCGTGGACGGTGTTTGTGCCGGCTACCGTGCGCCTGTTCCGCGACGTGGTAGTGGTAACCCGCCCGCTCAAGCGTGACAACGTGGTGGGCGAAGGCGACGTGGCCCTGCGCGAGCGCGATGTGGGCACCCTGGGCCAAGGCTTCCTGACCGAGCTGGACCAGGCGGTAGGCATGAAGATGCTGCGCCCCACGGTGATCGATCAGGTGCTCACCCCGCAGCACCTTGAGCAGGCCGAGGTGGTACGCAAGGGCGACCATGTGGTGATCATCGCCCGCAGCGGCAGCCTGAGTGTGCGCATGCCCGGCGAAGCGCTGGCCAAGGGTGGCCTGAGCGAGCAGATTCGGGTGCGCAACCTGAATTCCAAGCGGGTGGTCAAGGCCAGGGTGACCGGCCCGGGCCAGGTCGAGGTGAGCATGTAGGCCAGCCGCCAGATTGCGCTGGCAGAGAGGAACCGCTTTTTCTAAACTGTGTCAGAACACGGGTTCGCGAGCTTGCTGACAGGCGGCTGTGCTTTTGTGCCTAAAGTTTCTATCGGGTTGGCCGAAAACAAGGCAAGCGTCCAAATACCCAGAGGTTTCTGATCATGGTCATCGACTTCAGTCGTTTGAATAACTCTCCGTCCGTCACGGGCGGCGTGCGCGGCAACAGCGCGCCCGGCAGCGCCGAAAAACCGGCAGCCAGCCCGGAAGCCGCCAGCGGCACCAGCGCCAGCGGAGAAGCGGTACACCTCAGCCAAGAGGCAAAGCAGTTGCAAAAGATCAGCGACAAGCTGCGCGACGAGCCAGTGGTCAACAACGCCCGCGTGGCCCAGTTGAAGCAGGCAATCGCCGATGGCAGCTACCAGGTCGATGCCGGCCGGGTCGCCAGCAAACTGCTTGATTTCGAAGCCCAGCGCTGACCCTACGGCGCGCTGACTTCACGGACGCTTGAAAAGCCAAGAGTTAGCCATGCACGACACGACCTTGCTGCAACTGATGGAAGATGACATTGCCCCGATGCAGGAACTGCTCGACCTCCTGAACAAGGAGGCGATCGCCCTGCACGGCCGCGACATGCCGTTGCTGGAGCAGATCCTGGCCCGCAAGCAGTCGTTGATCATCTTGCTCGAGCAGCATGGCCAGCGCCGCAGCCAGTTGCTCGGCAGCCTGGGCCTGACTGCCGACCGTGCCGGCGTGCAGGCATTGGCCGCGCAATCGCAGCACGGCGAGGCGATGCTGCAGCGGCTCGACATGCTGTCGAAGCTGATGGACGACTGCCAGCAGGTCAACCAAACCAATGGCCGGATCATCCAGGTGCAGCAACACATCACCAGCAACCAGGTCAGGATTCTCATGGGTGGCGATTCGCCGTCGCTCTACGACAGCCGTGGCAGCACCTCGCTGCTGGCCAAGCCTCGGGCGCTCAGCCAGGTGTGATTTTTCTATCAAGGCACGGAACATACTGGCAAAATGCCGTTACTTGCGTGTGTCGCTTTTGCCTGGAGAACGATAAGCCGTGTTCAATGAAACCGATGCCCCGCAGCCGCCGAAGGTGCTGAACACCCCTTTGGAGATTGCGGCCAACTTGCGGCAGCTGCAGGAAAGCCACGACCCCCTGATCATCACCTTCCACGACCGCAGCCAGCGCTTCCAGAGCTACGTGGTGCACGTGGACCGTGACAGCAACACCCTGGCGCTGGACGAGATGATCCCGCGTGACGGCGAGAAGTTCATCGAGAATGGCGAACACTTCCGCGTCGAAGGCTTCCACGATGGCGTACGCATCGCCTGGGAATGCAACCACGAACTGAAGATTACCGAGGTCGATGGCCACCGCAGCTACCGTGGCGCCATGCCTGTAGAGATGACCTACCACCAGCGCCGCAACGCCTTCCGTGCCGCGCTGAAGCTTTCGCAGCTGGTCGATATCATCCTCGACGGCACCCACCTCAAGGGCAACGGCGCCTTGCGCGGCAAACTGCTGGACATCTCCGCCACCGGCTGCAAACTGCGCTTCGAGGGCAATGTCGAAGACCGCTTGCAACTGGGGCAGGTGTACGAGCGGTTCAAGGCGGGGAACCCGCTGGGCCTGGTGGATACCATGGTCGAGCTGCGCCACCTGCACTACGAAGAGCGTATCAACACCACCTTCGCTGGCGTGCGCTTCCACAACCTCAGTGGGCAGGCGCAGCGCAAAATCGAGAGTTTTGTCTACCAGCTGCAGCGTGAAGCGCGGCGGTTTGACAAG
>NZ_JABMCW010000434.1:0-3895 GCF_013179705.1 Pseudomonas sp. CM25
ATGGACACCGTGGGTTTCCTGATGATGGCGCACATGAACAGCGCCGAAGGCCTGGTGACCCAAGGCAGGCTGATGGAAAGCTACGGCGCCAACTGCATCTACCTGACCGATTCCGCCGGCTACCTGTTGCCCCACCAGGTCAGCGAGCGGGTGGCGGCGATGCGCGCTGCGCTGCGGCCGGAAACCGAGATCGGCTTTCACGGGCACCACAACCTGTCGATGGGTGTGGCCAACTCGATCGCTGCGATTGCCGCCGGTGCCAACCGGATCGACGCGGCCTGCGCGGGCCTGGGCGCGGGCGCTGGCAACACGCCGATGGAAGTGCTGGTGGCGGTGTGCAAGCGCATGGGTATCGAGACCGGGGTGGATGTATTTGCCATTCAGGATGTCGCTGAAGACCTGGTGGTGCCGATCATGGACTTCCCTATTCGCAGCGACCGCGATGCGCTGACCATGGGGTATGCCGGGGTGTACGGCTCGTTCCTGCTGTTCGCCAAGCGCGCCGAGCAGAAGTACGGCGTGTCGGCGCGGGAGATTCTGGTGGAGATGGGGCGCCGCGGGATGGTGGGGGGGCAGGAAGACATGATCGAGGATACCGCCATGACCCTGGCGCGCCAGCGCGGCTGAGTGAGCTGGCCACAGCATTCTTAGCGCCTGTGAGATCGAGCGCCGCGCGGGCGGCGCTCGATCTCACAGGCGCTAAAAATGCTGTGGCGAGCACCTGTCAGCCCCGATGCAATCCTGTAGGAGCGGGTTCACCCGCGAACACCGGCAAAGCCGGTGCCATTCACCGCAGTCGCCTAGCGCCAGTCAGCCACAATCCCATATTGCAGCGCCAACGCCTGTGCCGCCACGGTGCGCCGCTGGTACTGCGGCGCGCGTTGATCCTCGGCCAGCCACAGCATCACCGCCGCCGGTACCTCGGGCGGGGCGCTGCCGGCGCGCAGGGCAATCACGCCCTGCTCACCGATGGTCGCCTTCAGCGCTTCGGTGGTGACCACGCCGGGGTTGAGGGTATAGGCACGGATACCGCGCTCGCCCAGTTCCACCGAAAGCATGCCGGAAAGCCGCGACACCGCTGCCTTGCCGGCACCGTAGGCATAACCCCAGCCGCCTTTGTCCGCCGCCACCGGCGGGTCGCTTTCACCGGCGCCAGAGGTGACGTTGATGACCACCCCGCCGCCCTGCCCCAGCATCCGCTGCACCACCGCCCGGGTCAGCAGGAACGGGCTGAGGATATAACCGGTGAACATGCGCTCGAGGGTCTCCGGCTGCAGCGCCAGAAAGGTCGCGTTAAGGTCACTGCCCTGGTAGATCGCATTGTTCACCAGCACATCGATACGGCCGAACTCGGCCAGTACCGTTGCGCAGGCCTGTTCGGCCGTGCTGCTGTCCAGCAGGTCCATCGGCACCACCAACGCCCTGCCACCCAGGCTGCAGATAGCGTCGGCGGTCGCGTTGAGGCTGCCCGCCAGCGGCGCGCCGCTGGCATCACGCAGGGCATGCGGGTGCTGCTCGCCCTCTTCCAGGGTGCGTGCGCTGATCGCCACATCATAGCCGGCGCGGGCGAAGGCCAATGCCGCCGCCCGACCGATGCCACGGCTGGCGCCGGTAATGAAAGCCACTTTGTTCATGCAAGATCCTTTTCAGAAGCGCGGCGCACGCACCATTGCGTCCATACCGCCATCGATGAACACCACGCTGCCATGGATGAACGCCGCCTGCCCGGACTGCAGGAACGCCACCAGTGCGGCGATTTCATCCGGGGTGCCAGCACGCCCCAGCGGCGCAACAAAGTCACGCACCGCCTGGCCAAACCGGGCATCGTCCAGCGACGCCTGGTGCAGCGGCGTCTGCACCGCACCGGGTGCTACCACGTTCAGGCGTATGCCGCGGTCGGCCCAGGCCGGCGCCAGTCGCCGGGCCTGGTGGGTCACAGCATACTTGGAGCAGGCATAGGCGATATGCGGCTGGCCCAGCGTATTGGCCAACTGCACTGCGCTGGCCTCGTCCCCCTCCAGCATCGCCGCCGTCATCGGCTGCTGCTCGGCACCCGGCTGGGTCGACGCTACCGAGCCGATCACCAGCGCCGCCGGTGCCTGGCCACGGGCCAGGGCATCCTGCAGGCCATCGAGCAACTGGCTGACACCAAAGTAGTTGACCGCCAGCACCAGCCCGCAGGACGGCGCGGTAACGCCAACCCCGGCACAACACACCAGGCCGTCCAGTACCCCGCCGCTGCGTTCCAGCACCTGGTCGATGGCGGCTTGCCGCCCCTGGGCGGTGGACAGGTCGGCGATAACCTCGGCATTGCTGCGGTCGATACCGATTACCTCATGCCCCGCCGCACGCAACGCAGCACTCACCG
The DNA here is from genome assembly GCF_013179705.1 of Pseudomonas sp. CM25. Taxonomy (NCBI): domain Bacteria; kingdom Pseudomonadati; phylum Pseudomonadota; class Gammaproteobacteria; order Pseudomonadales; family Pseudomonadaceae; genus Pseudomonas; species Pseudomonas sp. CM25. The sequence goes on from NZ_JABMCW010000434.1 coordinate 2,369, forward strand.
CTGCGCCAATGCCCGAGGCACTGCCACTGATAGCTGTAACAGACATAGTGAATCTCCATGATGGGTGCGGCCAGTATCGGCAGGTGGTGCACGCGCCGGCATCGTCCTGGCGGACTACATCCGGCGCGATGGGGTGGCTTCAGGCCCGGCGTGGCAAGGCGACTGCCAGTTGGGGGGGCGGCACCTTGAGGCGGTCTATGGTTTTCAGCGCCACCTTGGGCTTCCCCAACGCGACCACGCTGTTGAGCAGGATGCGCACCAGCTCGGTCTGGCGCCGCACACCGGTCTTGGAAAAGATCGAGCGCAAGTGCGCACGGGCGGTGTTGCGGCGGATGTTCAGCACCTCGGCGGCCTCTTCCAGGGACAGGCCATTGGCCAATTCCATGGCCAGCGCGGTTTCGGCGCGGGTCAGGTTGAACAGCTGCTTGGTCACCACCTCACTGGCCAACGACTTGCTGGCGGCATCGCGGATATACACCAGCGCCGCCGGCTTGCCTTTTTCCTCGGCCCAGTCCAGCGACGGGATCGACTCCACTACCAGCCCCAGGTTGACCAGCCCCGACGGCCGGGTCACCGACATCGCCTCGGCGCTCTTCGGTGCGTCGGGGGAAAAGGCCGCGCGAATCAGGCGCTGCAGTTCACGGTTGTCGCTCGGGTAGGTGGCCTCCAGGCGCCCGCCGACCAGCTTCAGGCCGTCGGCACTGGCAAGGATGTCCTGGGCCACGGGGTTGACCCGCAGCACGCTGCCGCTTTCGTCCAGCACCAGGGTCGCCACCGAAAGCCGGCTGATGGCCTGGGAATACAGGTCGCTCAGCGATTCGCTGCGGTCCAGTAGGTTGTGCACCTGCAAGGCCCGGCGCAGGTGGGGCAGGAACATGCCGCACAGCGCGCGTTCATGGGCCGAGAAGTTGGCCGAGCGCTTGGGCCGGGTGATGCGAAACCGCAGTTTGCCGCCGTCAGGGGTGGAGATGTCTGCCCCCATCACGTGGTAGACGTCCTGCGGGCCACAGAACATCTTGAAGTAACCGCTGAGCTCCCACTCGGTCGAGCTCATGATGTCATCGACGGTGAACACATGGTCGAGGGGCTGGTTGGCGAACGGCGAATTGGTCTGCGGGTAGGTCATGTAGCTGACATCGCCCGCCCCTTCGATATCGCCGGAAATGATCATCACGCCCATGTCGGGCTGGTCGGGCACACGCAGGATCAGGGTGACGTAGTTGGCTTCGTAGAGGGTACGGAAGCTGCCCAGGGCCCGGGCCATCAGCTTGGGGTCGAGGGCGCCTTCATAAACCTCGCCGACCAGGCGGTCGTAGGCGGCCAGGTCGAGGCCGAGGGCGGCCAGTGCATCATGGGTCAAGACAGCTGTGTCCACAGTCTTCTCCTCGCTCGGGTAAGGCGTGGGCCTTCCCTTGTTATTTTTATAATTTCGGCTTGGGCCGGCGGCCCTTTGCTGCAACAGTTGCCCGTGGCCAAGTCTCGCTGGCAGGGCCCGGTGCCGACAATAGGGGCACCGGGTTTATTTCG
>NZ_JABMCW010000435.1:0-3889 GCF_013179705.1 Pseudomonas sp. CM25
TTGGCGGTCAGGACAGTGCCTATCGACGACAGGCTGCTGGCCGTCGTAACCGCGTCCGTGGTCAGCTTGGCTGTGGTCTTGACGCCTTCCGCCGCGACCGTCTCCGTTGCCTCCGCTTCGATCCCGGCAAGCTTGAGGGCCTGCATTACCAGGAACCGAGCAGTAATTTCGGAGAAAGCGCTGAGCATCGAGTTGGCAATGTCTCCGGCAAGATTGCCGAAGGCATCGCCCAGGCTTTCCGTGCCCTTGACCAGCCCTTGGATGCTGCCGGAGATCGAGGAGGTGGCATCACCCAGTATCGACTCGGTCGCGTCCCTGGCTTGCTCGTTGTAGTTGGTGGCAATGTCGACGTAGTTCTGCCACGACTCGGATACGCCGGTGAGCCACTCCGATCGCATTGCATCCTGCGCGGCGTAGTAGTTCTGCTGATCGACCATGCGCGTGGCCAGGGCTGCACGCAGGGCCTCGGTTTCACCCTTGTAGAGGTCGGTGTCGGCTGTGGTCGGATTGTCGATCTTGTTGTAGTCGCGGGTCAGCTTGTCCAGTTGCTTCTGATAGTCCTGGCGGATTTTCAGATCTTCCTGGAGGCGCGCGCGCAACCTATCGCTCTGCCCTGCTCCGGCCAAATCAGTGGCCTGGCCCTCCCGAGACAGTTCAAGCTGGGACTGCAGGTTTTCAGTGAAAGCCTTCAGTTTGGCCTCGTTCTCGAAGCGCTCCTTGGTCAGTTCGTTAGCCTTCTCCAGTGCAGCGTTTTGCTTTTGCTGCGCCAGGTTCAGCTCAGCCATCGCGAGGACCTGCTTTTGCGAGGTGGTGAGGGTCTTTTTCTCCTTGAGGTTGGCGATCTCGGTTTCGAGTTCGATCAGCTTCTTGGCTTCGGTGCCCAGCGCCTTGCCGCCACTACCTTGAAGTTGAATTTCCTTACTCTGCTGCTGGAGTACTGCGTAACGCTGGCGGGCGTCATCCAGAAGCTTCTGCCCGGCATTCTCCAGAACCTTCGCATCCTTAAGGGCGCTTTTGTTCGGGTCGGTCGTTTCATTGAGGCGGGCAATATCCTCATTGGCCTTCTGTAGCGGCGTCTTGCGGGGCAATACCTTGGGCACCTCAGGCGTACCGCCATTGGTGAGAAGACCGTAACCGCCCAGGTTCTGGCGGGGGGCGCCGGGGAACACAAGATTCCTGGCCGCCGACACCACCCGATTCATCTGCTCAAGCTGCTTGTCCGCGCTTTCCTTGGCGGCTTTGGCTGCATCCTCGTGCGACTTCTTAACCGCTGCGGCTGCATCCTCGGCGGCCTGTTGCTGGGTATACAGCGCAACCAGCTGAGCCTTGAGCGCGGCCTGCTGGACCTTGTCGTTTTCCTTTATCGCATCCTGGTATTTCTTCAGGGTGTCGATCTGCCCGGCCACCACCTCCGCTTGCTTGGTCTGCTCAGCGGTGAGGCCCATCTTGGTGGCGCGGTACTTCGCCTCAGCCTTCTCGTTGGCCCCCAGAAGGTCACGGGTCTCGGTCAGCTTGGCGATGTACTTTTCCCATTCGGCCAGCTGGGCCTTGGTCTGGCCTTGCGAACCAGCTTGGGCGGTAGAGAGCGCCGCAGTGCTCTTCGTGGCTTTGGCATTGGCGCCATCGACCTGGCTGAGTACTGATTCGAGATCCCTACCGCGCTGCGAGCTTTTCTCGTACTCGGCGGCAATGATGGACAGCGCCCTCTCCACATCAGGCGAGATATCTGCCGTCTGCTTCAGCCAATCGGTCACGCTGTCCAGGTCGCGCTTGCCAGCCTGGACCTCCTTGATCATGCCCCGGAAGTTTGCAGCCACGCCATCGTCAAGGCCTAGAACCTTCTCGGCGTCGGCGTACTTCTGGAGAGAATCGGCTGCCTCTTCGATCTTGTCCGCACGCTCGTCGAACCACTCAATCAGCTTGACGCGCTGTTGCGCCTTGCCGAGCTCGTTGAACTTCTCGGCCAGCTGGTCGACAGTGAGGCCTTGAGCGTCCAGAGCTTTGGTGGCGTCATCGGAGTTGTCTTTCATCAGGATGTAACTTGCAGCCACTGTGCCAACAAGCAGCGCAAGGCCCAACGGACCACCCAGTACGGAAAGCAGACCAGCAGAAGCAGTCCGAAGCCCAGCTTGAGCAACGCCTACTGCGGCAGTTGCCTTGGCTTCAGTCATGCGGGCCTCTGCCAGCGCGACAGAAGCAATAGTTTGTGCTGCCGTACCGCGAGCTGCCACCGCCTCACGCTCGGCGAGGATAGTGGCGGTCTGTGCTTTGATTCGATCTGCGTTGGCCGCGTTAAGAGTTGCCTCAGCCTCAGCAATTGCCGCCGTTCTGCTCGTGTAGTAAGCATATGCGAGGGTGCCGAGCTTATTGGCCAGCAGAACTGCTCCTGCTGCTGCCGATCCAGACAGGATTGCCCCCACAGTCTCCAGCGTTTTTGCGGTTGCGGAGCTTGAGTCCGTCAGTGAATCCATCGCTCCCGAGATCGAGAGAATGTTCGTGGAGATCGATTGGCTGGCTTGCGATGCCTGGTCCAGCTTTCCAATCAGCTGGGTGAACGAGTTGCCAAAGGCGGTCACGCTGTTGCCGATCGTGACCGCCGTCTTGTTGAAGAGTGCGTCTACTGCTGCCTCTTGACTCTGCAGCGCTTTTACCACTGCCTCTGCGGTGAGCAGGCCGGCCGCTCCGAGGGTCCGGAGCTCGCCAACCGTTTTCCCCATACCGGAAGCAATTGCCTGGGCTAGCGCCGGGGCCTGCTCCATTACGGAGTTGAGCTCTTCGCCGCGCAGTGTGCCCGATGCAAAGGCCTGACCAAGCTGAATAAGAGCCGCGTTCGCCGATGAGGCTGAAGCGCCAGAAACAGCTAGCGTCTTGCTGATGGTGCCGACAATACCAGCAACGCCCTCCCCAGATAGCCTTAGCTTTTTCTGGTTGGTTGCGATTCGCTGATACAGCTCTGCCGTAGCAGAAAGAGGCTGGAAGGCACTTTGAGCGATGTTAAACACTGCAGACTGTGCCGCGTTAAGCTCCCCGGATCCGTCGGTAACCAGCTTCATCCGGTTGGTCAGCGAGGAGTAAGCCTCGGCCGCATCATAAATCGACTTGGTTAGCGCGCCGCCAGCGAACAGGCCCAGCAGCGGGCCGGCCAGGCTCATCGCGGTCGAGCGCAGCGACGACATGCTGCTGTTGAGACCGCCAACGCCGGCCGCCGCATTCCGCGTGGTTACCGTCACCGATCCGCCCACACCATTTAGCGCCGCAGTTGTGCGAAGTGACGACTGCTGGAGCTCATTCATAGCCCTAGTCGCGGCCGCCAACCTTGCCTCCGCCGCCGCCGCATTTGCACCAGTTGCGGACAGGCTCCCAGACGCGCCAGAAAGCGACTGACCAGCCTTAGAACCTGATGAGCCAAGGCCGTTTAGTGCTGCCTGGGCGGCCTTAATGCTTGCTGTGGCTGCGTTAATGCTGGCAACCGACCCGGAGATGCTGTTGAACACGCCTGATAGCGCGGGACCGGTTCTCAGCCCTGCCTGGGTCAAGGCATCCAGAGCAACGCGAACCGCATTTACTTGCTGCTCGGCGGTGCGTCCGTCAACCTCAAGTTCCAGTCGTGATTTCAGCGCCATTCTTTTCTCCGGGCATAAAAAAACCCGCCGAAGCGGGTACTTGAAGGATTCTGGATTACTTCCTGATCCAGTAGGTAATTACCAGGACCGCGACAACGGCGATCAGAGCCCAAGCAACCGCTTTATGCCCCTCACGCTCACTCCTCATGTCGGAGACAAACTTTTCTGAGTCAGCTTGCGAATTGATGTGGATTCGAGCGATACCCTCCTCGGTGTAGATATTCAAAAACCTTTCCTTTTCTTCAAAGCTTAGGTCTTTCAGCAAC
>NZ_JABMCW010000436.1:0-3879 GCF_013179705.1 Pseudomonas sp. CM25
TCCGCAACCGCCTCAAGCTCAAGGCCGCCCGGCGCAACGCCCAGGCCTGGCTGGCTGTGGACAACCCTGGCGAATGGCTGTGGTCGTTCGTTGGCGGTGAGCCAAAGATCAATCACTTCAAGGGCCGCAGCGAAGTGCCAGCGGTGACCGACGAAGCCAAGGCCATGAGCAAGGCCCTGCAGAAAGCCGGCTTCACCTTTGTCGGCCCGACCATCTGCTACGCCTTCATGCAGGCCACCGGCATGGTCATGGACCACACCACCGATTGCGATCGCTACGCCGCCTTGCTGCGCTGAGGGGTTACAATGCGCGCCTCGCTGAAATAAGGAATTGGCCTGTGGAAAAGTTCAAGGGCGCCCTGATGGTCGGGGTGCTGCGTCTGTTTGCCAAGCTGCCCTGGGGCGCTGTGCAGCGCGTCGGCGCCGGTATCGGCTGGTTGATGTGGAAGGTGCCCAACGGTTCGCGCAATGTGGTGCGCATCAACCTGGCCAAGTGCTTCCCGGAGATGGACCCGGCCGAGCGCGAGCAGCTGGTGGGCCGCGCGCTGCGGGATATCGGTAAATCCTTTGTAGAAAGCGCCTGTGCCTGGATCTGGCCGCCGCAGCGTTCGCTGGATCTGGTCAAGGAAGTGCACGGCCTGGAAGTGCTGGAGCAGGCCTTGGCCTCGGGCAAGGGTGTGGTCGGCATCACCAGCCACCTGGGCAATTGGGAAGTGCTCAACCACTTCTACTGCAACCAGTGCAAACCGATCATCTTCTACCGTCCGCCAAAGCTGAAGGCTGTGGATGACCTGCTGCGCGAGCAGCGGGTGCAGATGGGCAACCGCGTGGCACCTTCGACCAAGGAAGGCATCCTCAGCGTGATCAAGGAAGTGCGCCGCGGTGGCCAGGTGGGTATCCCGGCCGACCCGGAGCCGGCGGAGTCGGCGGGCGTGTTCGTGCCGTTCCTCGGTACCCAGGCACTGACCAGCAAGTTCGTGCCGAACATGCTGGCGGGCGGCAAGGCGGTCGGGGTATTCCTGCATGCCCTGCGGCTGCCGGATGGGTCGGGCTTCCGGGTGATCCTGGAGGCGGCGCCAGAGGCGATGTACAGCACCGATGTGACCGAATCGGCTGCTGCCATGAGCAAGGTGGTCGAGCGCTATGTGCGTGAGTACCCGAGTCAGTACATGTGGAGCATGAAGCGCTTCAAGAAGCGCCCACCCGGCGAGCCGCGCTGGTACTGAGATCTTGGGGGCGCTCCGCGCCCCTTTCGCCGGCAAGCCAGCTCCCACATTGACCGCGCAGGCCTGGGGCTGTGCTTCAACCTGGGGGAGCCAGGGTTTTGCGCTGGGTCCAATAGCGTACCTGGTCCCTGTGGGAGCTGGCTTGCCGGCGATGGGCTGCAAAGCAGCCCCGGCAATCTCAAGCTTTGTTCAGCTTTTTAAGAAAAACGGTCATCTCTTTCTCGGCCTGCTTGTCGCCATGAGCTTGTGCCGCCACGATCCCGTCTTCCCAGGCCTTGCGCGCCGCCGCCAGGTCACCCTGCAGCTGATACGCCTTGCCCAGCAGCTTCCATGCCGCCGAATACTTCGGGTCCTGCTCTACGCAGCGTGCCAGGTGCACAGCCGCTTCCGCTCCGTTGCCCTCGTCCAGCCAGGCCTTGCCCAGGCCAAACCGCAACAGCGGGTTATCCACACCCTTGGCCAGCATCTTCTCCAGCGATTCGCGCATGCCTTCTTCTCCTAGAAGAAACTCAAGCCGACGTGGAATAGCTTCTCCACATCCCGAATATGCTTTTTATCCACAACAAACAGGATCACATGGTCGCCTGATTCGATCATGGTGTCGTCATGGGCAATCATCACCTCTTCGTCACGGATGATCGCACCGATGGTGGTCCCCGGCGGCAGGGCGATGTCCTCGATGGCCTTGCCCACCACCTTGCTCGACTTCGAGTCGCCGTGCGCCACCGCCTCGATGGCCTCGGCCGCGCCGCGTCGCAGCGAGTGCACGCTGACGATGTCGCCACGGCGTACGTGCGCCAGCAGGGTGCCGATGGTGGCCAGCTGCGGGCTGATGGCGATGTCGATATCACCGCCCTGCACCAGGTCGACATAGGCCGGGTTGTTGATGATGGTCATCACCTTGCCCGCGCCCAGGCGCTTTGCCAGCAGCGAGGACATGATGTTGGCTTCGTCATCGTTGGTCAGCGCCAGGAAGATGTCGGCGTCGGCGATGTTCTCTTCCAGCATCAGGTCCTTGTCCGAAGCGCTGCCCTGCAGCACCACTGTGCTCTCCAGGGTATCGGAGAGGTGCCGGCAGCGGGCCGGGCTCATCTCGATGATCTTCACCTGGTAGCGGCTTTCGATGGCTTCGGCCAGGCGTTCGCCAATCTGCCCGCCCCCGGCGATGACGATGCGTTTGTTGGTTTCATCAATACGGCGCAGTTCGCCCATCACGGCGCGAATGTCCTTCTTCGCGGCAATGAAGAACACCTCGTCGTCGGCCTCGATCACCGTATCGCCCCGTGGGGTGATCGGCCGGTCGCGGCGGAAGATGGCTGCCACGCGGGTGTCTACGTTGGGCATGTGCGCGCGGATCTGGCGCAGCTGCTGGCCGACCAGCGGGCCGCCGTAGTAGGCCTTCACGGCCACCAGCTGGGCCTTGCCCTCGGCGAAGTCGATCACCTGCAGCGAGCCCGGGTGTTCGATCAGGCGCTTGATGTAATTGGTCACCACCTGCTCGGGGCTGATCAGCACGTCGACCGGGATATGGTCGTTGTCGAACAGCTCCTCGCGGGTCAGGTAGGCGGACTCGCGCACCCGGGCGATCTTGGTCGGGGTGTGGAACAACGAATAGGCCACCTGGCAGGCGACCATGTTGGTTTCGTCGCTGTTGGTCACCGCCACCAGCATGTCAGCGTCGTCGGCACCGGCCTGGCGCAGCACCGTAGGCAGCGAGCCACGGCCCTGCACGGTACGGATGTCCAGGCGGTCGCCGAGGTCGCGCAGACGGTCGCCGTCGGTGTCGACCACGGTAATATCGTTGGCCTCGCTGGCCAGGTGCTCTGCCAACGTCCCGCCTACCTGGCCTGCGCCGAGGATGATGATTTTCATCCGTTACTCCCTACCCTTGGTCTTATCCGCGCGAGGCGGCGATCTTGATCAGCTTGGCATAGTAGAAGCCGTCGTGGCCGCCTTCCTGGGCCAGCAGCTGGCGGCCGTGGGGCTGGCGCAGGCCGGCTTCGGTAGCCAGGTCCAGCTCACGGGCGCCCGCGGTACGGGCAAGGAACGCCTCGATCACTTCGGTGTTCTCGGTCGGCAGGCTGGAGCAGGTGGCGTACAGCAGCATGCCACCCACTTCCAGGGTCGGCCACAGGGCATCGAGCAGCTCGCCCTGCAGCGTGGCCAGGGCCGGGATATCGTCGGCCTGGCGGGTCAGCTTGATATCCGGGTGGCGGCGGATCACGCCAGTGGCCGAGCAGGGCGCGTCCAGGAGGATGCGCTGGAACGGCGTGCCGTCCCACCAGCTGGCGGTGTCGCGGGCATCGCAGGCGATCAGCTCGGCGTCGAGCTGCAGGCGGTCGAGGTTCTCGCGCACGCGGATCAGGCGCTTGGCTTCGAGGTCGATCGCCACCATGTGGCCCAGGCCCGCTTCGGCCTCCAGCAGGTGGCAGGTTTTGCCACCCGGGGCACAGCAGGCGTCGAGCACGCGCTGGCCGGGGGCCAGTTCGAGCAAGTCGGCAGACAGTTGCGCGGCTTCGTCCTGCACACTTACCCAGCCTTCGGCGAAGCCTGGCAGGCCGCGCACGTCACAGGCTTCGGCCAGCACGATGCCGTCACGGCTGTACCGACAGGCGCTGGCGCCCACCCCTGCTTCGGCCAGCAGCGCCAGGTAG
>NZ_JABMCW010000437.1:0-3875 GCF_013179705.1 Pseudomonas sp. CM25
TGCGGCGAAGAAGATGCCGTTGGGCGTGACCAAGCGAGGCAGCCTGGCCGACAGCTCGTTCCCGGCCTTCCTCGACCTGGTCAAGCGCCAGCTGCGCCAGGACTACCGTGACGAAGACTTGACCGAAGAAGGCCTGCGCATCTTCACCAGCTTCGACCCGATTTTGCAGATGAAGGCCGAAACCTCGATGAGCGAGACCTTCAAACGCCTGGCGGGGCGCAAGGGCGCTGACGAGGTGGAGTCGGCGATGGTCGTGACCAATCCGGAAACCGGTGAAGTGCAGGCGCTGATCGGTAGCCGCCAGGCAGGCTACGCTGGTTTCAACCGCGCCATCGACGCCGTCCGGCCTATCGGCTCGCTGGTCAAGCCGTCGGTGTACCTGACCGCGCTGGAACAGCCGAGCAAGTACACCCTGACCAGTTGGGTACAGGATGAACCGTTCTCGGTCAAAGGTGCCGACGGCCAGGTCTGGCGCCCGCAAAACTATGATCGTCGCCCACATGGCACCATCTACCTGTATCAGGGGCTGGCCAACTCCTACAACCTGTCGACTGCCAAGCTTGGCCTGGAAGTCGGCGTGCCCAACGTGATCAAGACCATTGGCCGGCTGGGCGTGAATGTCGACTGGCCGGCGTTCCCGGCAATGCTGCTGGGCGCCGGTGGCATGTCGCCGATGCAGGTCGCGACCATGTACCAGACCATCGCCAACGGCGGCTTCAATACGCCGATGCGCGGTATCCGCAGCGTGCTTACCGCCGAGGGCGAGCCGCTCAAGCGCTATCCGTTCCAGATCCAGCAAACCTTCGATCCGGGGGCCATCTACCTGGTGCAGAACGCCATGCAGCGGGTCATGCGCGAAGGCACCGGGCGCTCGGTGTACAACACCTTGCCGCGTTCGCTGACCCTGGCTGGCAAGACCGGTACCAGTAACGATTCGCGCGACAGCTGGTTCTCCGGCTTCAGCCAGGACCTTTTGGCGGTGGTCTGGATGGGCCGTGACGATAACGGTAAAACACCGTTTACCGGCGCCACCGGTGCCCTGCAGGTGTGGACCAGCTTCATGAAGAAAGCCGACCCCCTGCCGCTGGACATGCCGCAGCCGGACAACGTGGTGCAGGCCTGGATCGACCCCTACAGTGGCCATGGGTCTGATGGCAGCTGTCCGGGAGCCGTGCAGATGCCGTATATTCGCGGGAGTGAACCGCCCGCCGGCGCGACCTGTGGCGGCGAACAGAATCCGGCAGAATCAGTCATGGACTGGGTCAAAGGCTGGATGAATTAAGCGCAGGCTGCATTGATGAGGTGTTACGTGAACAAGTGGCTGTTTCCTGCCGTGACGGCGCTGGTTGTGCTCCAGGGCTGCTCCAGTGTCCAGCGCGGCAATATTCCGGTGGTCGACTCGAGCACCCGCGTGTCCAACAGCGAACGTGTAACGGCCAACCGCTCGGCGGGTGGCTACAATGCGGGCACTGCGCAAGCGCAGACGCTGCCAGAAGACTCTGGCGTCACCGTGATGATCCCGCAGGGTGCTGGCGCTTCAGGCATCCAGACGTTCCCGGCGGCCAATGGCGCGGCGCCCATCAGCACCTCGCCGATCACCCCGGGGCCAATTACCCCAGGCCCGGTCAGTTCGGCGCCGATGACCACCAACCCCAACCCGATCGCCGATGAACCGTTCGATATCGCCTCGATGAATAGCGCTCCGGCGAGCACCAGCGCGCCAACCGGCATTCCGCGCAGCAACACCGCTGCCGGTGGCCTGTCGGCCGATGAACAGCTGGACGGCCCGGTGCTGGCGCTGCTGACCACCGCGAAAACCCAGCAGGGCAGCGGTGATTTCAACGGTGCCGCGTCGAGCCTCGAGCGCGCCCAGCGCATTGCCCCGCGCGAGCCGCAGGTGCTGTATCGCCTGGCCCAGGTGCGGCTGTCGCAGGGTGATGCAGCGCAAGCCGAGCAGCTGGCGCGTCGGGCCCTCACGTATGCCAACGGTCGCCCAAGCCTGCAGGCTGCGCTGTGGAACACCATTGCCCAGGCCCGTGAAAAGCAGGGTGACAGCGCAGGTGCGGCATTGGCCCGTCAAAAAGCCCAGGTCAATTCGTGATGATCGAGCAACGCATTCTGGATATTGCCGACAACCTGCTGCTGATCGAGCGTGAGCTTCAGGTGCAGGGCTGGTGGGATGACGAACCACCAAGCGACGAGGCGCTGGACAGCACGGTGCCGTTTGCCGTTGATACGCTGAGCTTCGAACAGTGGCTGCAATGGATCTTCCTGCCGCGCATGAAGATCATCATTGAGCTGGGCCAGCAGCTACCCAACGCCTCCGGCATTCTGGTCATGGCAGAAACCGTGTTTACCGACCGACCAGAACAAAGTCGCGAGCTGCGCCGCCTGTTGGCAGCTTTTGATCAATTGATAGCTGCTTCCGCCTGATTTCTTCCGTTTTTCGTTCAAGGGCCGCAGATTGTGGCCCTTTTTTGTGGAAATCTTATTTATTCTGCTGCTGAAGCGATTTTTAGTGGTGGCAGTGGTTCATCTTGAGGAAAAATTGGCAATAATTTTTCTTGACTTGTACGCCGCAAATCACAAGAATCCAACTTCCGCTGTAGAGGGACTGCCAGAAGCAGACCCGCTAAGCAGATCATGAGGCGCACACCCGCGCCGACCTGTAACACCCCGCAACGCGTTACCTCGCGCTGGGTGGGAAAACCCCGCAACACTCTGGGGCGCTCCCAATACTTGCTCAGTCAGTGCTGACGTTCGCTCGTGCTCTGCTTGGCAGTAAACCTATTAAGACCCGTCCACTAGGGACGGTATTCTGGCGTTTTAGAGGTGAACAACGTGGAGCTTTTATCCGGCGGTGAGATGATCGTCCGCTTCTTGCGTGACGAAGGCGTCAAGCATATCTATGGGTACCCTGGTGGTGCTCTCCTGCATGTTTACGACGCACTGTTCAAAGAACCGGAAGTGGAACACATCCTGGTTCGTCACGAGCAGGCGGCAACCCATATGGCGGACGGCTACGCCCGCGCCACCGGCAAGGCCGGTGTGGTGCTGGTAACCTCCGGCCCGGGTGCGACCAATGCCATTACCGGCATTGCCACTGCCTATATGGACTCGATTCCGATGGTCATTCTGTCCGGCCAGGTGCCTAGCACCATGGTGGGTACCGATGCCTTCCAGGAAACCGACATGATCGGTATCTCGCGGCCGATCGTGAAGCACAGCTTCATGATCAAGAACCCGACCGAGATCCCTGAAGTTCTGAAAAAAGCTTTCTACCTGGCGCAATCCGGTCGCCCAGGTCCGGTCGTGGTCGACATTCCAAAAGATATGACCAACCCGGCCGAGAAGTTCGAATACGTCTACCCGAAAAAGGTCAAGCTGCGCTCCTACAGCCCTGCGGTCCGCGGCCACTCCGGCCAGATCCGCAAGGCCGCCGAGATGCTGCTGGCTGCCAAGCGCCCGATCGTATATTCCGGTGGTGGTGTGATCCTGGGCGGTGGCTCCGAGTCCCTCACCGAAATCGCCAAGTCGCTCAACCTGCCAGTCACCAACACCCTGATGGGGCTGGGTGGCTTCCCGGGTACCGATCGCCAGTTCCTGGGCATGCTCGGCATGCACGGCAGCTTCACCGCCAACATGGCCATGCACAATGCCGACGTGATCCTCGCCGTCGGTGCGCGTTTCGACGACCGCGTAGTCAATGGCCCGGCCAAGTTCTGCCCGAACGCCAAAATCATCCACATCGACATCGACCCGGCGTCGATCTCCAAGATGATCAAGGCCGACGTGCCAATCGTAGGTCCGGTCGACAGCGTGCTCGGCGAAATGCTCGGCATCCTCAAGGAAATCGGCGAGCAGCCTGAAAAGGC
>NZ_JABMCW010000438.1:0-3847 GCF_013179705.1 Pseudomonas sp. CM25
GAATACGACAACCCGTTCGGCGGCTTCGACCCGATCACCTTCGAGAGCTTTGGCCAACAGCCGTACACCGACTTCAGTGTGAGTAGCCTGGGCAGCTACTTCGACGCCCAGCTCAGCGATGCCTGGCACTCACGCCTGGAACTTGCCCACAGCGAAAACCGCGATGACAAGCGCGACAAACTCAGCGCCGAACGCTTCGTGTTCAATACCTATCGGGACCAGGCCACCTGGCAGAACGACCTGGCCCTGGGGCAGCAACACACGCTGCTGATCGGCGCTGACTGGTACCAGGACCGCGTACATGGCAGCACCGACTTCACCGAGGACAGCCGCTGGAACCGTGCCGTGTTCGCCCAGCACCGCTACCAGGGCGAACGGTTTTCCACCGAACTGGGCGTGCGCCATGACCGCAACCAGCAGTTTGGCGGCCAGACCACCTGGAGCGGCAGCGTCACCGTCCCGCTGAACGCGCAGAACGATGTGCTGCTGTCCTACAGTGAGGGCTTCCGCGCGCCGACGTTCAACGACCTGTATTACCCGCAGTTCAGCAACCCGGACCTGGACCCCGAGCACTCCCGCAGCTACGAGCTGCAATGGCGCAGCCAGCTGACTGGCGACAGCCGCCTGGAGACTTCGCTTTACCGCACCGACCTGCGCGACGCGATCATCTTTGGCCAGGACTCGATCCCCCGCAACGTCGCCTCGGCACGCATCAACGGCCTGGAAATGGCGCTCAACCAGCAATGGGGCGCCTGGCACAGCCAGCTTGGCCTGGCGCTGATCGACCCACGCGATCGCGATACCGGCCACACCCTGGCCCGCCGCGCGCGACGCACCTTGAGCCTGGACCTGGACCGTGAATTCGGGCGCTTCAGCATTGGCGGCAGCTGGCAGGCGGTCAGCAGCAGCTATGACGATGAGGCCAACCGCAACCGTATCGGTGGCTATGGCGTGCTGGGCCTGCGTGCTAGCTGGGCGGCAACTGATGCGCTGAAACTGGAAGCCAAGCTGGATAACCTGCTGGACCGCAGCTCCAGCCGCGCCCTGTACAGCTACGAGGGGACCTACCACCCTTACCGTGAAGAAGGCCGCACGCTGCTGTTCAGTGTCACCTGGACGCCGGCGCTCTAGCGGCCAGCAGCGCACACAAGCGGGCGGTGGCTTCGATCATTTGCCCGCTGGGCCGCTCCAGCCCTTTGTCAGGCACCACCAGCAAGCGGTCATCGGCGACCGCACGGATTTGCGGCCAGGCCTTCCAGCTGGCCAGTTGCGCCTGGTCGCCGGCCAGGATGACCTGCGGGTTGCGCAGCAGCACCGTTTCCACATTCACTTGCGGCGCCGGTTGCGTGAGGTCGGCGAAGACATTGCGCGCCCCGCACACGGCCAGGGCATCGCTTACCACCTGCCGGCCACCGAGGGTATACAGCGGCCGGTCCCAGACCTGGTAGAACACCTGCAAGGGTTCTTCCCGTCGATACTGCTTGCGCAGTTGCTGCAGCCGGTCACGCAGGGCTTGAGCGTAGTTCTTGCCTTGCTCGGCACGGCCGACGCGCGTGGCGATGGCCTCGATCTGCTCGATCAGCTGCTCGATGCCATGGGGTTCAGCACTGAAAGTAGCGATGCCAAAGCGCTTGAGCTGGTCGCGCTGGGCGGGCGCCACGCTGCCTGGCCACAGCAACAGCAGGTCGGGACGCAGGCTGAGCAGGCGCTCCATGTCCAGTTGCCCCTGGCGCCCTACCGAGGGCAGGTCACGCAGCGCCGTCGGTCGCTCGCCACCGTCGAGCACCCCCACCAGCAGGTCGTCGGCGTGCAGCTCGAGCATGATTTCGCTCATCGAAGGTGCCAGGCTGACGACCCGCAGCGGTTCGCCGGCCATTGCAGTGCAGGCCAGCAGCGCCAGCAGGCCAGGCAGCAGGCGCATCAGCCGAGCTGGCGCGGAATGCGATAGAGGTACAGCACCACAACGGTCGACAGTGCCAGCAGGATCTGTGGCACCGCCTCCAGGCCAACCAGCACCGACAGCGCTGCGACCCAGGCCGGGAAGCAGGCATACAGCATGGCCAGGCGCCGCACCCGCGCCAGTTCGATCCAGGCGGCAGGTTCTTCACTGGTGCCGAGCACTTTGGAAGTGGCGATCAGCGCGCGCTTGTAGGCACCGAAGCGTGGCAGGCTGAGGAACATGGTCGCCGCACCGGCGATGAACAACGGCATCGCCAGCAGCGGGATCAGCGCATCACCGCCACCGAAGGCCCAGGCCATGACCGGCAGCGGCACCAGGCCCATCGCCAGGTACTGCCACCAGGCCAGCGCCAGACGCCGCTTGACCTGGGCGCGGGTCACGCCTGGGGCACCTCGCCCTGGTGTTCGCTGCCCAGCATGTGGCCCAGTTTGCCGGCCTTGGTCGCCAGGTAGTAGCGGTTGTGCGGGTTGTGACCGGTGTGCAGCGGCACCCGCTCGGCAACCACGATGTTCATGTCGGTCAGGGCTTTGACCTTGCGCGGGTTGTTGGTCATCAGGCGCAGGGCCTTCACGCCCAGGTGTTCGAGCATAGGCAGGCAGATGGCGTAGTCGCGCTGGTCAGCGGCAAAGCCCAGGCGCTCGTTGGCTTCTACGGTGTCGGCGCCGCCATCCTGCAGCTCGTAGGCGCGGATCTTGTTCAACAGGCCGATACCACGGCCCTCCTGACGCAGGTACAGCAGCACGCCACGGCCTTCGCGGGCAATGGCCTGCAGGGCGGCCTCCAGCTGCGAACCGCAGTCACAGCGCTGGCTGAACAGGGCATCGCCGGTCAGGCACTCGGAATGCAGGCGCCCCAGCACCGGCTGCCCGTCCGCGATGTCACCCAGGCTGAGCACCACGTGCTCACGGCCGGTGGCTTCCTCAAGGAAACCATGCATGGTGAAAGTCGCGAAGGGCGTCGGGAGTTTAGAGGCGGCAACAAAGACGACGGGCACGTTGTGCTCCTGGAATAAGTTGAAAATTTCTCGTGGGCCGATTGTATCAGCAGGTTGGGGGATATGGGCGGGCTGAATACCGTGGGGCAGGATCGAAAAGTTCGATGCTTGGCAGAGTCCGGCACCCGGTCAATCGGGTTTGCACAGTCCCTGTGGGAACCGCGCCAGGCCACATGAACAGGATTCAGTGCGGTGTGCTATCTGCAGTGAACGGATACGGCTGCTTCCAGTGCTCGAAAATCGGCTTCAGCTCGCCACTGCGCACAAGTTCGGCCATGCGCTTGTCGAACAGATCGCGCAAGGCCCTGGCCCGGTCGTTGCGGGCGAAGGCCAGGTACAGCGGCAGTTCGGCTACATGGGTGCGGCGGAAACGCTCGGGGTGCGGGGCCTGGCTGAGCACGTAGTCCACCTCGGTCAGCGCATCGATGTAGAAGTCCACGCGATCGTGCTCGAGCATTGGCAAAATGCCCTCGCGGCGCTGGATTTCACGGAAGTCATGAGCATTGGGCAAGTAGCTGGAATAGTCGTAGCCACGCACCCAGGCCAGGCGGTAATTGCCTACGTTTTCCGGGGTCGGCACAGGCTTGCTGGCCAGACCAAGGGCGTAGATGTGGTCCAGATCGAAGTGCCAGCGCGGGTAGAGGTTGTCGTCGCTCTCATCCTTGTAAGAACCCACCCAGGCATCGGCCTCACCCCGTTTCACCAACCCGACTGCACGGCTATAGGGCGCACTCTGGGCAACCACCTTGACCCCGGCCGGCTCGAACACCTTGCGCAATACGTCCCAGGCCACCCCGGTACCGTCGGCGTTGGTGTAGTCGAGCCATTCTTCGCTGACCAGATGGATCTGCTTCGGCACGCCGTCGGCAGCCATCACCCACGGGGCAAAGCCA
>NZ_JABMCW010000439.1:0-3839 GCF_013179705.1 Pseudomonas sp. CM25
TCGACATCAGCATTCCCAAGCTGGACGGGCTGGAGGTGCTTTCCCGTTTCCAGGCCATGGCTTTGCCACTGAAAGTTCTGGTGCTGACTGCGCAGTCTCCCGAGTTGTTCGCCGTGCGTTGCATGCATTCGGGTGCCGCAGGCTTCGTGTGCAAGCAGGAAGACCTCAACGAACTGCTCAGTGCAATCAAGGCCGTGCTGGCCGGCTACAACTACTTCCCCAGCCAGGCAATCAAGCACAACCAGGCAGTTGATGCCGACCTGCAACTCTTTCGCCAGGTGAATGACCGCGAACTGATGGTGTTGCAACTTTTTGCGCAGGGTCGCTGCAACAAGGATATTGCCAAGGGCATGTTCCTCAGCAGCAAGACCGTCAGTACCTACAAGAAGCGCCTCATGCACAAACTCAAGGTCAATACGCTGGTCGACCTGATCGACATGGCCAAACGCAACGCGCTGGTCTGAGCATGGTCATGCCCCGCCCTGGCGCCCGCCTGCTGCTCGCCCTGCTGCTGTGCAGTGGCGTGGTACAGGCGACTCATCACGACACCTCCACCTACGCAGTGCTGGCACGCTCGACAGCCCGGCCGACACCGCCTGAGCTTACCCTCGAACAACGGCAGTGGCTGCAAAGCCGGCAGGAGCTGGTGCTGGGCACCTCGGCACCGGACTACCCGCCATTCGACATCACCAGTGGCGGGCGCGACTACCAGGGTCTTACCGCCGAGTATGCAAGCCTGATCGGCGCAGCCTTGCAGTTGCCGGTGCGGGTGCTGCGTTTCTCCAGCCGCCAGGCGGCGGTAGAGGCGCTGCGGCGCGGCGATATCGACCTGCTGGGCAGCGCCAACGGTTACGAAGCGGCCAGCGATGGCCTGGCGCTGTCGCAGCCCTATGCCATCGATCAACCAGTGCTGGTAACGCGTGAAGACGACAGCCGGGCGCTGGACATGGGCCTGAGCGGCATGCGCCTGGGCATGCTCTACCATTATCTGCCGGGGCAGGAAGTGCGCAGCACCTACCCCCAGGCCAGGCTGCAGGCTTTCGGTTCTTCCAGCGAGGCCCTGAGTGCCGTGGCATTCGGCCAGGCCGACGTGTTCATCGGCGACACCATCTCCACTCACTACCAGCTCAGCCGCGGCCACCTGCCCCGCCTGCGCATGGCCAACTTCAGCAAGCACGAGGCCATCGGCTTCGGTTTTGCCTTGCGCCAGCAGGACACACTGCTGCTGGAACTGGTGAATGCCACCCTGGGCAGCCAGACCCAGGCCGTGCACGCCAGTATCTTCAAACGCTGGAGCGCTGGCAGCGATCTGTTGCTGACCGACCGCAAACTGCAGTTGAGCACGGCCGAGGCGCAGTGGCTCAAAGATCACCCGGTCATGCGCGTGGTGATCGATGATACGGCTGCGCCGCTGTCCTATTTCGATGGTTCAGGGCACTTTCGTGGCATCACTGCCGATCTGCTGGAGCTCATCCGCCTGCGCACCGGCTTGCGATTCGAGGTGCAGCGCGCCAGCGGCATCGCCGACATGCTCGCCCGGCTCAAGGATGGCCGCGCGGATGTCATCGCCGCGTTGGTCAGCGGCGGAGTGCCCGAGGGCGACCTGCAAATCAGCCGGCCTTATCTGGAAAGCGCCTACGTGCTGGTCAGCCGCGACGGCAGCAAGGCATTGGGCACACTGGAGCAGTTGCAGGGGCACCGCATCGCCATCACGCGCTACAGCGACATGGACGCCATGCTGTCCCGGGATTACCCGCAGATTGGCTGGGTCGAAACCGAAAGCGCGTTCTACTCCCTGGCGCTACTCAAGAGTGGCGCCGTGGATGGCGTCATCACCACCCTGATCGATGCCAACCATGCCTTGGCCGGCAACCCCGAGCTGGTCATCCGCACCACCGTCGGCAGCGAACCGGCGAACTTTGCCATGGCGACCAGCGCACCGTCACAGACCCTGGTGTCGATCCTCGACAAGGCCCTGCTGAGCATCTCGCCCGAAGAGCTGGGGGTGATCAACAACCGCTGGCGCGGCTTCGGCCTGCATGACGACGGTAACGGCCAGGGTTACAGTCGGCTGACGCTGCAGGTGGTGCTGGGTACGGCCGTGCTCCTGCTGCTGGCGCTGCTGTGGAACGCCCGGCTGCGCCTGCAGATTCGCCAGCGCCAACGCGCCGAACGCGCGCTGAACGACCAGCTCGCGTTCATGCGCGCGTTGCTCAATGGCACGCCTCACCCCATGTACGTGCGTGACCGCGAGGGCTGCCTGCAAAGCTGCAACTTCAGCTACCTGGAAGCCGTGCAGGCCCGCTCAGACGACATCATCGGCAAGCAGCTGGACGGCAGCCTGTTCGCCGACAGCGAACAGAGCCGGCAAATTCAGGCCGACTACCAGAAAGTCATGGCCGAGGGTTCGCCGCTGATCATGGACCGGCCACTCCGGATCAAGGGCCGGGACATGACCATCTACCACTGGATACTCCCCTACCGAGACTCGCTGGGTGAGGTGCGCGGCATCATCGGCGGCTGGATCGACATCAGCGAACGCCGCCAACTGGTTCTGGAGCTGCGCCAGGCCAAGCAGCAGGCCGACGATGCCAACCGCGCCAAAAGCACCTTCCTGGCCACCATCAGTCACGAAATCCGCACCCCGATGAATGCTGTCATCGGCATGCTCGAACTGGCGGTAAAACGCGCCGACCAGGGTAGGGTGGACCGCAGCGCACTGGAGCTCGCCCACCATTCCGCAAAGGACCTGCTGGGCCTGATAGGCGATATCCTCGATATCGTGCGCATCGAGTCCGGGCACTTGTCACTGGCGCCAGAGGCGGTCGACCTGGCCGCCCTGATTGAATCCGTAGGGCGGATTTTCGATGGCCAGGCGCGGCAGAAAGGCCTGGCCCTGGAAGTGACGATCACACCGGCCGCACGCTGCCACGCCTGGCTCGATCCGCTGCGCTTCAAGCAAGTGCTGTCCAACCTGGTGAGCAATGCCATCAAGTTCACCGAACATGGCGGAGTGCGCATCAGCGTCGACCTGCTGGCTGACGACACCGGCAAGCCCGCAGTGCTGGAGCTGGAAGTGCGCGACAGTGGCATCGGCATCCACGCCGATGACCTGCAGCGCCTGTTCAACCCGTTCATCCAGGCCAACCCGCACAGCCAGGGCGCCCGCGCGGGTACCGGGCTGGGCCTGGCGATCTGCCGCAACCTGTGCGAAATGATGGGTGGCAGCCTGAGCATCAAAAGCCTGGAGAGTGTCGGCACCCGGGTGCGCATGAAGATGCCGCTGCAGCAGGTTGATGCTGCAGCACCCGCCCCGCTGCCTGAACACCTCGATGTACCCGACCCACGCCTGAACGTCCTGGTGATCGACGACCACCCGGCCAACCTGGAACTGATGGCGCAGCAGCTCGGCTACCTGAACCTGGAGCACACCTGCGCGCGCGATGGCCGCGAGGGCCTGGCCATCTGGCGGGCGGGCGACTTCGATGTGCTGGTGCTCGACTGCAACATGCCGCACATGAACGGTTATCAACTGGCGACCGCCGTGCGCACCGAAGAACGCCATGGCAAGCGTCTGCGCTGCACCATCCTTGGCTACACCGCCAACGCGCAGCCAGAAGTACACCGCAAGTGCTTGAGTGCGGGCATGGATGACTGCCTGCTCAAACCCATCAGCCTGAGCACCCTCAGCCAGCACCTGGCGGGCATTCGTCCGCGCCGGCAGAAAAAACTCAGCCGCACACCCTACAGCCTGGACGGCCTGGCCGCAGTCATCGGGCCTGCGCCAGCCGACCGCCAGCGCTTCCTGCTGGCGTTGCAACAGAGCCTGCAGGCCGACC
>NZ_JABMCW010000044.1:0-25394 GCF_013179705.1 Pseudomonas sp. CM25
AGGAAGGGAGTCAACCAATAATGGGTGGTGATCTCCTGGGAGTGGTAGAGCATGCTCTGCAGTAACGACATGCCTTGTTTCAGATCATTGTCACGGCTGCGATTGATGTAACGCTTGTCATCATTGGCAGAGATCGAGGTGTGGCAAATTTGATGAACCTCGTCATCCCCCTGATCGACCCACTTGATGACGTATTCATCCCAAAGCACCCGCATACGCCAAAGCAGGTCGATGAACCCTTGTGCCCTCGCGGTACGCTGCGCGGGCTCCGCCGGCTGCAGTAAATGGGCCTCGAACAAGGTAAGCAGGTGCCGATCCAGCACACGGGGCAGATCCGGCTGCCCTTGCTCTTTCAACCAGATACGCAGCACATGCAGAAGGAACAAAGGGAAGCCAATGATACTGCGCGCCCATGGTGCCTCCCCTTCGTCCGCCGCGATGGTCGCGTATCCATTGTCAAACTCGGAATCTACACCGTTGACGATGTTCTCCAAGGTCAGTCGTTCAGCAGACTCCGCTTGTGCAGCCTCAGCTCTTCGCGACAGCAGCCCGTGCACAGCTACTGCGTGAAGCAACTGCCCTTTGCTATAGAGATCACCCAAACGGTGAGCCTCAAGCTGGGTATCCTGGCAGAGATTACGTTCGACAAAGCCACTCATGTCGGCACAAGCGTTCCACAAAGCTGCGTAACGGGAACGACTTTCGGCGGGGATGTCGCGCAGTAGCCTTGCCTTGAGAATTTCGTGATGCTGAAGCTGGATCCCGCGGTTGTTGATGACCTCAAACAACTTGTTCAAGTCCATCCCCTCAGGCACCTGTGTGAGCACGAGAGAAACCTTGCGGTAAACGAAGGAAGCCAGCTCCTTGAGGTATTCGTCATCCACAGGCTTGCCATCCGCACGCTTGTAGGTCTGCTTGAAAGAGGCCATCAGTTGCTGAGCTTCTCTCATGCTTTGAGTATCCGGGATCTCTGGGCTTACTCCACTTTTGCCAGGCATCATGCTGGCAAGGAAGGTGTTCACCTGCTCGCGTATCGAGAAATGCAGGCGTGGAACCACGCTGTCCTTCAGCACTACCCTGCTGAAGTCGCCCATCACTTGGTTCCATATGGCGACCGTGCTGAGCATCCACAGCGTCGTGAAGCGCTGCTGCCCATCGATTAGGTCGAAGCGGCGCAGCCCCTTAAGGCGATCTTGCTCAGAGGTTTTTTCGACCAGCAGGGCACCACCCAGAAAAAACTGGTCTTCGCCCCGATCAAAGGCATTCGCCATATCGGTCAGCAATGTCTTGATCTGATCATCACCCCAGACGTACAGACGCTGGTAGATAGGCACGTTGAAACACCAGGCCGCGTCGTCTTGATGAACCAGCTGTTCCAAGGTGAAGAGACGGGAATCAATACTCATGGCGATCTTCCTGGCAAGTCTTCAAGTACGTTTCGAGCCATCGCGATTTACCCGCAAGGGTCGAGCATTCGGAGTCCAACTGCCCTTGGTAGAAATCCAGGACCGCCCTCTTGTATCGCCCCTGCACCCCCTGCCCTGCTGATACCGTTTCGTTAGCATACGAAGACGCCACCGCTTGTTGTCGGTGCTGAAGGAAATCCAGCACCTGCTTCGGGTGGTAACTCTGGGCAATCACATCCAATAGGTTCAGCTCGGCCAGCCTGAAGAAATTGGCCGCGGTTTCCTGCTTGACCTGTTTTTTCTCCAGGCGAATCGCGCCCAGCAAAAACTCCAAGCGCAGGGCAAAAGCGGTCAATTGCTCAACGTCGAACTGATCGACATACATCAGGCTACAGAGCATGAAGGTCTCGCGCAGGTACTCCTGGTTACTACGCAGCAGCTGTTTGTAAATCGTGCGGAACCTACGGACCTGCGGACCAGGCGCAGGATCATTCATTAGCCGTTGCAGCAACGCTGCGTACTTGTCTGCGTATAGGAAGAACCCTACACCTTCATGGATGGGCTGACGCAACGCGATAGGCAGGCTTGCAGGATTTTGCCCGACTCGCAGCTGGCTACCCTGCAGCACATAATCACCATCTCCCGCCAGCGTCATGCAGGACGCTAGCCGATTGTGCCGGTTCGCGTAGAGCGGCACGCTGTCAATACGGCTACGGCTGTCGGCGGCGTGGGGCCAAGTGTCGCGCTGGAATTCTGCCAGGAGCGGTTCGTGCTTCCCCGTAGGCGTGTGCGATCCGCGCCAACGCCGCGCACGCCAGAGAAAACGATTGAATAAGTTAGGGGCGAAGTCCTGACCTGGGCTCAGCACCGCCGGGTGGCGTTGCAGCCTCTCCCAGCGCTCTGCACAATCCCTCTGCAGTGCAGCCTTGAGCTCAGTCTTCCCTTGCGCGTAGTCGATCGCACGCAGGTGATAGGCCTTGAGCAGGTCAGTGGCCTCCAAGCGCACCCCGCGGTTGTTCTGGGTGTCGAAGAAGGTGAAAGCGAGGTCAGTGCTGTCCACTTCGATCACTGTCAGCCGTAGCCTTTCGATGATCTGCGGCGCAATCGCCTCCATTTGCCTCAATGCCTGCAACCCCTCTGCAATATGTCGCGCGGATTGTCCCGAATAGCTGAGTGCCTGCCCCACTGGCAGCTTGCCGGTAGAGCGGTGGTACAACAGCGACAGCGCGGTGATGCGCTGCTGACCATCGATGATGAACCGCTTCGACTGGCTTGCGTCGCGATGCAGTAGTACACCACCCATGTAGTAAGGCAGGGTGGTATCCGCCTGTGCTGCATATGTTGCTAGATCATTGACCAGTTGCGTCAGCTTGTCTGGCCCCCAGACGAAACCACGCTGATAGCTGTCCAATGCCAACGGCCAATCGCTTGCATTGAGTAATTCGGCGAAAGACAGAGTACTGACCCGTACAAGCGAACTCGGCTTGGCGGGTAGGATTTCCCGGATCAATTTTCGTCCCAACGTTTACGCAGCGTCCTGATCAGTGCGTTTCCTCGCAAGGCGCGGCCGTCTGGCCCACAGAGTGCGACAGAACCTTCCGGTAACCCAAAGACGTCTTCGATCCTTGCCCGGATGGTGCTCACTTTCGCATCCGAACGCGCGGCCCGATAGCGAGCCGCCTTCCGGTTTCCGATAACGACCGTTGAGTCTTCTTCCTGGTCATCCGAAGCCTCCAATTCCTCGGTATCCCAGGTCTCTTCCGCTTCATCCTCCTCAACCAGCTCGCCATCGTCGTCGGCCTCTTCAGCCTCGTCGACTTCAGCGGTCAGGTCAGCCAGCGTCTGGGCATGGGAGTACCATGTGCTGGCATCCTCTTGTTCCCACACTAAGCCATCCTGGACATGGAAGGTGCGCAGGGCTGCGGAAGACGGAACGTAATCACTGAAGCGCGACTTCACGGCCGGCAAACGTTCAAAGCCAGCCCCCAAGGCACGCAGCACCTTTTCTGGGCCTGCAACCAGCAAAAATTCAGACCAGCACGGCTCGCGGAAATTGACGCTGACAGTACCGTACATATATAGAGTCGCCCGCAGTGATGCGTCCTGCTCAGCCAATTTGGTGAGTACCTGCATCACCGTGCGGTAGATGCTGAAACCTGCGTCCTCGATGGACTGCGAATCGACCTCGACGGTGGGTAGGGGCGATTTACTGTTGACGAACGCGAGCTCCGTCACCGATTTCTTGATCATTGCCTTCATTCCTTGACCGGGACCTTGGGTGGGCTTCACGAGCTGATTTGTCACGATTGCAAACGTTGGAGATGAGCTCACAGAGCGACTACGGCCTTCCCCTGCAAAAACCGCATGGTTGAGAGGGCATAATGCCACCACGGCATGTTAAAACTCTACCATCCCTCCTCGAACTTGGTGCCATGGGGGTCGCCACGTTGTACAGCAGCGTCATGCCAGATCAACTGGGTGACGGCTCCAACCTATTAGGCAAGCGGATTCTGGTCATTAGTCCGATGATGCTGGATAGCCCGACCCCATTGTGAGCTTGCCCAAGGCTTAACATCTCAAGGCTAAAGCCGTAACTCTCCTGCCAATGTCTACCGATCGCGCTCGGCAATAAAGTCAAAATGCATATTTAATAGCCGTATGACATCATGCTCAGAACCCTGAGCCTGGCAGTGGGCTGATGCACTGCAAACAACAGTGATGCGACAGGAGAGGCTGACTGATGGACCGAACCAAACGACTTGAGGCGCTGGAGGCGGAGTACCAGCTGTTTGTTAACCAGCGCGACAATGCCCCCCCGAGCAAGCCCCGCATTGCCGCCTGGGGCCTGGTCAAGGCAGGGAAAAGCTCCCTGCTCAATATGCTCAGCGGCCACGCCAGCGACGAGCATTTCCAAACCGGTGATGTGCGTACCACCCGTACCAACCAAGCGCTGGAACTCGACAACTACGTACTGGTGGACACCCCAGGTCTGGGCTATGACCAGAATGACACTCAACAAGCGAACCAAGGCCTCGATGCTGCTGATGTTGTGCTGTTCGTTCATGCCCCGCCTGGTGAACTGGACCAGGAAGAAGTGGCCCTCCTCGACCAGCTGCGCAGCGCTTTTGGCCAGGATGTTGGCGAGCGGGTGGTGCTAGTGATCAGCCAGCTGGACAAGCTGCAGGACGCCGACCTCGCCGCAGTCAAGGACACCATCGAACGTCAGGCCTTGATTCATCTGGGTACGGCGCCTGAATGCTTCGTCATCTCCAACACGCGCTTCAAAAGCGGTGTAGAGAAGAACAAGCAAGGGCTCTGCGAGAAAAGCGGCATTCCACAGTTGGCGCAGCATCTGCTAACACTTTCGAAAAGCCTCGCTCAGTCTCTGGCAGAGGCCCGGCATAAGCGCCTGGCACGGCGTGCTTTGGAGCTGGGCGAGCGGATCGACGCTGAGATCGAACGGGACCTCAAGCTGATCGAGCAGATCACCGAGCCGTATGTGGTCAAGGCCAAAGCCTTCGTAGAGCACATCGACGGCGCTCGGCGCACCTTCAAAGCTCATACGTCCGAAATGCAAAAAGCACGCACCAAACTCGACAGCCTCAAGTAAGGAGACTTGCAATGCCTCTACCCTGGTTGATCGGCGTTGCGGCAGTCGCTGCTGCCGCCGCCATTGCCAAAGCGGTCAGTGACGACAGCCCGTCATCTTCGAGCAGCACCACGCACCACGACGATAGCGAACGGCGTCAGCAGGAGCAGGAAGCCAAGCGCCAGCGGGAACGCGAAAACCTGAAGGCCCGAGTGCAGTCACTTGCAGGCGACCGACGGGAACAACTCAAGGCCCAGCTCAGGGGAGCGGCATCTACGCTAGCCGCCTCGTCAGACAGACACAATCCGGTCACTGAAAGTGTCAACAATATGACCCGGTTGACGCTCGAAGGGGTTTCTGGGGATCAGCTCGAACAACGCATCCGTAGCACCGCATCGTCGACATCGAGTTACGGCAAGACGGTCAAAGCCATTCTTCAGGCGTCGCCCTCCATGGAAGGCGGCCACATCGTTCATTTCATGCAGGGCGTGAATCTGCTCGAATCCGTGACCGCGCCTGCCGAGGCATCTGCCTCCGACCAGGCAGCGCTCGCCCAGGCGCAAGCGACCCTGGCACGTATCGAGCGGCTGCAGCAGCTGAAACGTCAACTTCTCCTTCAGGCGTAATTGATCCATGAGCACTGTTACTCGCGATGAGTTGATGCAGGTCTTTCAACAACTGCAGGGTCAGTTTTCCAGTAAGAAGCGAGACTTAGCGCAGGCCCAACAACGCTTCGATACGCTACGCACGGGTTTTGTCACGCTGTTGCGACAGCAAACCGAAACCATGGCTAGCGCCGTCAGCGACAATAACCCGCTCAAGGAAGGCGCGTCCCAGATGGCGCGACGCCTGAAGGATCAATTCAGTGTTTGGGAAGAACGCGCCGAGATACGTGCGAGAGGCGCGGAGTTTCGTGAAAACTACAACGATTCCCTATTGGTATTCGTGTACGGCAAGGTCAAGTCGGGCAAGAGCTCGCTAGGCAACTACGTGGCCTGGGGGCACAGTGAGCCAACTGCGCAACTCAAAGACCACGCCACTCTGAAACCAACGTATTTCTCCCATGACCGAACCGACGTCGCCAGCGGCGACAAAGAAGGCGAGGCGTACAGTTCCAAGCAATTCAGGGTCGGCGCCACCGAGGCCACCAGTTCTATTCAAGGCTTCAAGCTGCCTGGGTTCACCTGGGTCGACTCTCCAGGGTTGCATTCGACCAATTCGGCCAATGGCGACTTGGCGCGCAAGTATGTCGACCAGGCGGACCTGATTCTCTACACCATGAACTCGCAAGCTCCGGGCCGCCAATCCGACATGAGCGAGGTCAGCAGCCTGCTCGATGGTAAGCGCACGTTGATGATTCTGCTGACCGGCAGCGACATCACCGATGAAGACGAGGACGACGATGGGCAACTCGTCACCGAAGTATTGATGAAGTCAAAGGAAACCCAGCAGCGGCAAATCCTGGAGGTCACCGGCAACTTGGTGGAGATGCAACATGACGCTGCCAACCATGTCACCATCCTGCCTATCTCGACCCGTTTTGCCGAGCGCCACCCCTCGAACTTGCAAGAAAGTGGCCTGGGTACCTTGTACCAAACTCTCAAGGCATTGGCGCAAGGCCCAGGTGTCGATCTCAAGCTGACTACCCCTCTGAACAACCTGCGCAAGGCTATAGCTGAAACCTGCGACGACCTGAGCCTAATCAAGGAGCTGACCGAGACGTTCGACCAGCAGATCCAAAAGCAGGAGCAGGCGGTAGAGCGCGAGCTGCGAACTCTGAGCCAGAAGGGCGTCACCGAAATGCGCAGTTTCGTCAACCAACTGTTCAACGGGCCCCGCACCGACGACGCGCAGCTTCAACTGCGCGAGCGCCTGGCCACGGTGCTAGGCAAGCTGACTGGCGAGGCCATAAAAGGCATCGGTGAAAGCCAGCAAAATACGCTGCAGCGTGCGTTCGACACCAGCCGTCTCGGCGCCATCCCTGCTTACCGGGAAGTTACGGTCGAGAAGGAATACACCAGCGGCACCCGCAGCAGCACCAAAACTGCCTGGGGCGCTGGCGGGGCGGTTCTCGGTGGCGTCATTGGCTTCTTCGTTGGCGGCCCCGCGGGCGCAGCTGCGGGGGCCTCGCTGGGGAGTGCCGCGAGCATGATTGGCCGCGGCGCCGAGGCCATCCGCGCCAAACACAACGTGGTCGTCGGCGACAACCTGGAAGAACAACGCCAAGTGGCCATCGAGCAGTACGCCAATGCCCTACCAGATTATCTGACCGAGCAGGTACGGGGCATCTACGAGCCGCTGAGGGACTCCATGCTCGAGTACTGCCAAATCCTGACCATCGAAATGGAGCGCCTGCGTCAGGCACTCATCACCCTCGAAACGAGCACTGCACAATGACCCGACCAGGCCCGATGACCCAACTGCTGGCCCTCTATGAGGAAGTGGATGGACTCTGTGAAACCTACAACCCGCAGGCTGTCGCCAGCATTCGCGAACTGAGCCGGGCGAAGAAGGCCCAGGCCGGCGCGAGCATCATGGTGTACGGCGTCTACAACGCCGGTAAAAGCACGCTGATCAACGCCTTGCTCGGCCAAGAGCTGGCCGCGGTAGCCGATGTGCCGGAAACCGCCCGTGTGCAAGGCTATCGCTGGGGCGATTTCGAAGTGCTCGATACGCCCGGCATCGACGCGCCGCTCGAGCATGAAGCCATCACCCGAGAGCAGCTGGTGCAGTCGGATGTGGTGATCTTCGTAGTCAATCCGCTGGGCGTGGTCGAGGAAGAGAAAACCCTCGATGTGCTGCTTGAGCTGGTACTTGCTGGCAAGATGATCTTCCTGGTACTCAACTGCAAGAGTCGTTTCGACCCGATCGACCTGGCCCGCATCAAAGACGAACTCAGCGAACGCATTCAGCAGAAGGCCGGTAACCAGAAAGTGCTTGGGCATATCCCGATCGTCGAGGTCAACGCCCGCTCCGCGCTCAAGGCGAAACTGGAGAACAAGCAGAACCTGCTGAACAGCTCGGGCTTTCCGAAGTTCGAAAGCGATCTGGCCGGGTTCTTTGCATCCGTAGAGCAGAAGGCCATCGTCGCACGTGTCGCCACCGAACTGCGCAGCTTCCTCGATGCGACGGTAGCCGAGCTGGACAAACACCAGGACCAAGCCTCGATCAAACGCCTGGACGCTTTCTATGGCGAAATCGCGCGTCGCGAGATCGATATTCGCCACGGTTTGAAATCGTTGATCGAAGCCAAGGCCGCCTACGTAGGCAAGAGCACGATCACTGCGCTGAACCAGAACATCGATGGCGCTCAGGGCAAGATCGAGCAGCTTATCGGGCAGGCCAACGAACAGATCTGCAGCGAGCTTGAAGACGCACTCACTCGCCTGGGCCTAGACGCTTCCGAGATGCTGGACGAAGTCATTCGAGAGGTGCAGGTACAGCCACAGGCCTACAATGCCCAGGCTGCACCGGACCTCGATACACCTGAAGCTCCCGCCGACCAGGCGCCCGCATCGCAAGGTATCGACCTGAGCCTACTCGAATCCGGCGTCCGCCAGGCCAGCAGCATGCTCAAGGCCGAGCATGTCGTCAGCGTGCTGAAAGTCGGCAAGCAGTGGCTGCCGACACTGTTCAAAGGCGTCGGCCCGGTCACCATGGGCAAGGTTGCCGAGCAGATCGTCGGTAAGGTCATCCCGGTCATCGGGATTGCTTTCCAGGTAGGCAGCACGCTGTACTCCGCCTTCGCTGGCGACCCTGACCAGCAGCGCCTGGAGGAACAGGCCAAACGCGAGGCCCAGGAGCGCGAGCGTCGCGACCAGGCGATCCAGACATTCGCCGATGAGACTGCCTGGGAATTCTCGCGGTCGCTGAACACCATGGTCGATACCCACCTGAAGACCAACTTCGCCGAGATCAAGGATAAACTGCAGAGCCTGCGTGGCAGCCTCGGCCAGGACCAGCGCCGCCTCAGCGAGGACCGCGAACGCCTGGTCCAGTGCCAGGCCGCAATGGGTGAGTATGCCTGAGACTCCCCTGCGCTTTGCCTGCAGCCGCTGCATGGAGTGCTGCCGACGCGTGCATCTGCTTGCTGATACCGCCACGATGGACCGCGGCGACGGTGTCTGCCGGCACCTGGATGAAAACGACGCCGGTTGCCGCATCTATGACCAGCGGCCAGACGCCTGCCGCGTCGATCGGCAGTACGAGTTGCATTATCGCCAGGCAATGAGTTGGGAAACGTTCGTCAGGATGAATGAAGCCGGATGCAGACAATTGCAAGCTCTCGGAGCTAGCGAAGCTACCCGAACAATCCCGGCCTCTACAGACAACCGCTACACACAACCATAGGGACTTCAGAATGGGTATTAGCTACCGCGCGGATGATGACCTGACCTTTCTGCAATATTGCCGGGAAGACGATATCCGCAACCTGGCGGCCTATCTCATGTTCGACAAGGACGGAGAAAAGCGCAGGGCAAGCGAAATCGCTGATGATCCGCAATTCAAGAAGCTGCAGGGCCAGCCAGATCAATGGCGGCGATGCTGGCAACTGGTTGCTGGTGAGCTACAACATTTCGCTGGTGACTCAATCGTCAACCTGTTCCGCCGTCAGGGTGTGCTTTACAAGGAAATGCTCTGCGACGTCTGCGACAAGACCGATGTGAAATACGACAGCAAAGCCAGCGCCTACGCTATCGAAAACCAGCTTATCGAGAAGTTGGTGGCAAAGAGCTGGGAACAAATGTCGCCAGAACAGCGGCGTAGCACAGCCGAAGAAATGAACCTGAACGGCTCGCTCGGGGCGGTGCCGCTGGTCGCGATCCTCAATGCAATTCGTGCAGGTGGCCTGGGCTCATTGCAGTGGTCATCCTGGCTTGCCAGGGGCGCCACTGCTTCATTCAGTAATGCAGTCGGGGTAACCCTAGGTGGCGCTGCGGCTCTGGTAGGTGGGCGCGCGGTAGCGGCCATAGCCGGGCCCTTGGCAGCGATCGCCGTCACCGTTCCTCTGCTCAGCGGTACGGCGTACCGGGTCACTATCCCGGCTGTCATTCAAATCGCCTTCATGCGGCGGCAGTATGAAAAAGAGGATCACTTCTAATGCAGGCAGCAGCAGAACTTCTGGAAAAAATCTGGGTGCTCGACGAGGCGTCTTTTTCGAAGGCCCTTATCGATGCACTGGCAGCAGGCAAGGCTGTCATTCATGACGGCGTGGCTTATTACGCGGCGGGCAGTGGTAAGACGGGTGTCATCCAGCATCTACCGTTCAAGGAAACCGTGTTCAAGTCCGCCGAAGAAGCACTCAAGGCCGCGCAGTTGACCACCGTGATGGCCACCGCCGCGTCGACCTGCGTGATTCTCGGTGCGCTGATTATCCAAACCAAATACCTGGCGGCAAAACTCGACAAGATCCAGAACACCGTCGACGAAATCTCCAAAGAGTTGCATACCCAAAACATCGTCTATTACATGGACAAGGTCACCGACTACATCGGTAGCATCGAAGTAGCCCGCACCTTGCTAAAGGACCGCAGCCTGGCTAGCGAAATCAAGGAGATGGCCTTCCCCTTGCTGGCATCAGCCGCAGCCAAGCGCAATCATGCGATGTCGTTCATCGACAACATTCTGGCGTTGGCGCAGAACAGCAACGAGTTGAGCAGCAAGCACTACGAGCTGGTAGTGAACTTCGCGCACATGATGCTGGAGATCATGCCGCTCGGCATCCATACGGAATATTTGCTGGCGGCCCGGGTAGGCAAACCAATGCTCGCCCAACTGATACTGGAAGATGGCGCAGAGCGTTATCAGGGCGCAATGCAACAATACAAGGCATTCCTCAATGCCCAACATCGTGAACTGGTACGGGGTAACATGGGTGACAAAACCGTGGTCCTGCAGCGCATCGAAGACAAGGCTCGCCACTTGATTCAATCGCAAGAGAATCAGCTACTGCTCACGTTGCCCTACGGCCGTATGGCAACGCTCGAGGCTGCATAAGCTCACTAGCCAGCACAGTCGAAAAGGGGCTCGGAGATGAGCCCCAGCTCGACTGGATCAGACGAGGCTCGCTCGCCAGCCAGCCGCAGGTGTTTTCTCAGCATGAACAGCTTACGTTCACATGCGCAGTAGCTGATGCCGGAAGCGCGCCTCCAGCGAGGGTATTTCCAACAGTACATCTTCATCCTCATAGACATCGTAGGAACGCTCCAACTCGATTTCTCCCGCCATGAATGCCTCATCAAATGGCGCATCTTCGTCGATCTCTTCGTGCAGCGCGGATGTGTAACCCTTGATCCACAGCTTGCGCTTGTCGGCGCTGACAACATAACCCGAGGTATATTCAGTGCCTGCCAGACGATCTGGTTCGGCAGTACCCTTACGTGCCAACCCAGTGATTGCGATCACCAGATGCGCCAATTCATCCATGTCCGGGCAAACGAACTCGTGAAAGGCCGGCCAAAACGCCATGTCCGCCTCCGAAGCGCGCCACCCCTTGGTGTCATTGACCTCACTCAGATCTTCGTAGGGGTGCGAATGGAACGTGCCAATCAGCTCAAGCTGCGGCCAGTACTCGCCGAAGAAATCCCGCTTCATCGCGATGGACTCGAAATCAGGCCGCACCCAGTCGGTGTGCCTCAGTGCCGAGGTCTCGACAGTGGCGACCACCGCGACCAGGCGCGCCGGCACTCCGTTGCGCACCGGTAACGCATACCCCCACAGCAACCCGAACGTCTCGAGCTTCTTGTTGCTTCGCCCCCGAGCATGAGCTCTGTGTGACACTTCGTAAGCTTCAATGGCCGAAGTAAGCAGTTGTGGCAGAACATGATCCTCGACGATGACCTGCGTTCGCATTTATTCCTCCTTGGTTTCCGATCGCTTGCCATGTTCCGTGGGCGTCTATTCATCTTCCATCCCAGCACTGGCAAATTGCCGCAACTTTAACCGGTTTTCCTGCCGAGTGCCGGGCAGAGCCCCAGTAATGCTCCTTGTTCGAATGCAGATGCACAAATTAATGGACAACCTTTCAGCTCCACCGCCTTCCCGATATCCTCGAACAGGTCGTCAATGCCATAACTCGGCGCGCGTCAAACCGAACCGGCGGCCGCCTCCCGCGCCGCTTTCTCGCGCTTCATCTCGCTGTATTCGCGGTACAGCTCATAACCCTTGGTAGCGATCACGATAAAACCGACAACGGCAAAGATATTCTTCATGGCTGAATGCTCCTGATTGATCGACTTGTCCGCTTATACCCTAAACCCGCCGCCGCGCCAGCAAATCCGCCACCGCCCCCGCAAACCACCCGGCAGTACGCACCTTCAATGCCTTGCCCCCACACTTAGGACACTGATCAATCCACTCTCCCGGCGCCAACGCATCACTGCGCGGCGCCACTGTTTTCGTCCAACCACAACCTTCACATTCAAAAGTGAAGGGTCTGGGTTTTACCGGCATTTTCAATCTCCTTGGTCGCTACGCAAACTTACTTTCTTCAATGCGTTCAACTCGCGGGATAAGCCAGTTCAATCTGCTCATCAAACTCACCGCCAACCCCGCAATACTCCCGCGGAACACGCTCGATATCTTCAGCGACCTGCGCAATCACTTGCCGCAGTTCCAGGCGCTCAAGCCACCGATCAGGAATAACGGCAACACCATACTGCGCCCCTAGCAAGTGCCCGACGACCAGCCCTGTACTGCTGCTGTCGCCACTATGATTAACCGCCGCAATCACCCCCTCTTCAAACGAACGCGCAGTCAACGCACACCAGAGCCCAATCGCCAGCACCTGTTCAGCGCCCCAGCCACCGGTAAAATCGTCTATCCGTTGAGGGCTGGGTGTGTACCCCTCGTAAAAGAAGAATATCGCGCGCTCGACAAGGCTGCGCGTTTCCTCGATACCAGGTACTTGCCCATACCTGGCCAAACTCTGCGTCACAGCGTGCTCCAAGCTATCTGGTCGATCGACAACACGCTGCAGAATGTCGGCGAACAGCCCAGCCGCCAAGTAACCTGTCGGGTGCCCATGCGTCAGTCGCCCGGACTGCGATGCATAGTCAAATGCATTGGCAAAGAATGCACAGGGTGCAACACGAACCAAGGCACCGCAGCCCTTGCTGTTGTTTTCGGCAACCATACCCAATCGTCCGCTGACCTTGAGCGCACTCATACCGGTTATGTCTGGCGCACGACGCGACCAGAGCTCCATTTGCCTGATAAGCCAGCCATCGGTGGCGACCGGTATCAGCGAAGGGTAATCCTGGGTAGTCAGCCAACGCAGCAGCGCGTGATGAACAATGCCGGGCACATGACATGCCTGGCGCGAACTGCCTAGCACATAAGCCCGCAGCAAGCCTTCGGCAGTGAACAGCATCATCTGTGTGCTGTCGCTGATCGCACCGGCGCTGCCATAAGCCGGGGCAAAATCAATGATGCCCTGTGGCCCGAACCTGGCCTCGATCACAGCCCACTCAAGCACCTCCACGGGGGAGCCCAGCGCATCTCCGGCGGCGCCCCCCAGCAGGCAGCCGCTGATCCGTTGAATTCTGTTCATATCGTTCCTTAACACCCTTCTCCAGAAGCCAGGTCCTGCAAAATCACCAGCTTGCGCTGCAGCTGCGCAACATGCTCCCGCTCTGCGCGCAATGCCGACCGCAGCTCGCGGTTTTCCATTTCCCAGATCTGTAGCCAGCGCAAGTCCCTCTGGCAGTGCTCGACCTTTTTCCCAAGCTCGCCGAGCTTCAAAGCCTGCTGAATCAGCACCAGCAGGATGATCCCCATCGCCACCAATGCCCCTGTCGCAACCACTT
This sequence comes from Pseudomonas sp. CM25, assembly GCF_013179705.1. NCBI lineage: Bacteria > Pseudomonadati > Pseudomonadota > Gammaproteobacteria > Pseudomonadales > Pseudomonadaceae > Pseudomonas > Pseudomonas sp. CM25. The sequence continues at coordinate 13,803 of NZ_JABMCW010000044.1, forward strand.
CCGGCACAGTCATGCTCATATCCTTTGCTGCCCCCGATGTATTCCGAAGACAAATCGAAGATATGTAATGCAAAGCTACACGTCTAGAATGTAGACTTATACAGGTAAAGTAATCGCGCACATGGAGAGGGTATGAAACGCAAGCAATCCATCGAGCAGGTACGCTGGGACCTGGCACTTCGCTATCGTTTGATCGAGACCGTTGCCTGGTGGGAAGGCCGGCTGACCACGGGCCACCTGATGCAGAGCTTTGGCATCAGCCGCCAGCAGGCGTCGAAGGACATCAATACCTACATCACCGAACATGCGCCCAAAAACTTGACATATGACAAGCAGCTAAAGGGCTATGTGCCAAGCAAGCACTTCAAACCGCTGTTCATCGATGACAGCGCCAGCGCCTACCTGCACCTGCTTTACCAGAACAATGAGCGAGCCCCGCACATCGACGGGCTGGCACTGGCCTATGCGCATACCCGGGTGCTGGAAGTGCCGGACCGGCCTATTCGCCCGGAGGTGCTGCGCCCCTTGCTCAAGGCCTGCCGGGAAGGCCTGCGCCTGGAAACCGAATACGTGTCCTTCAACACCCCCAACGTGGAGGTACGCCTCATCGCTCCGCACACGCTGGTCTATACCGGCATGCGCTGGCACGTGAGGGCTTACTGCGAAAAGAATGGCCAGTATCGCGACTTCGTCCTCAGCCGCCTGCGTGGGCAGCCAGACTTGCTCGACCAATCGCCGAACAGCCGCGAGCAGGATGAAGACTGGAATGTCGAAGTACCGATCATCTTCGAGCCTGATTGGCGGTTGAACGAGGCGCAGAAGGCAATTATCGAAACCGACTTCGGCATGACGCAGGGGCGGTTGGTGGTGCCTAGCCGCAGGGCACTGGTGAAGTATGTGTTGCAGCGGTACCAGATCGACCACCGCAACATGGCGATACTTCCCGAGGCCCAGCAACTGGTGGTGAATAATCTCCAGGAACTGCAGCCGTGGTTGATGAAGTACTGACACTTAGCTCTTCGCAGCGTCGACCGAGATAAACTGCGGGGCTGCGCCAACCTGCTCGGCAAGCTGGTGCCGGTCATTATTCTGCTCATGCTGGATGACCTGGACACATTTTTGGGTAGGCGTGAGTTACCGTGGCCGTTTAGCTCAGTGACCGCGTTTGGGCCATGGGTCGCCAACAGTGGGCGACCGAGCCATCATCGGCTAGCCAGGAATCCTTGCAGCAGTATTCCAATCGGTATTCCAATGTAAAATTCAAACCAGAATTCACCCAACATAATCAACATGTTACTGAATTAATTCAGATTACCCCGGCTCACCGGACTGTCCTACAGATCTATAATATCTCCCACACAAAAAAGCCCAGTCGTTACCGACTGGGCTTTTTCGTTTTCAATAATGGTCGGGACGGAGTGATTCGAACACTCGACCCCTTGCACCCCATGCGTGCAGGACACACCTAAAGCCTTACGGATCAAGGCCTTGAGCGGGCGCTCGCTGCAAACGGTGCCGCACTGTGCCATACCCGATTTCACCATCCCCCGAAAATCTCCCCACGGGCTTCGGCCTGCATCCGGCGTTCTGCCGACCGTTTCCCTTCCTTTATATAGCTACTCATAGGGCTGCCCCATCCAGCGCCCACAGCCTGGCCGACTCGACGATCTCCAGCATGTCGACCAGGTCGTCGTCATCGACTTCCTGTCTCCGGTGAGCGGCATAGGCCATTTCACTGAGCACAGCCGCACGCCCATCAGGATCAGTTATCAGGGCCGTCTGGTCGTCCAGTTCCGCCACCCAGGCCCGAGGTAATCCCACCATCATTCTGCCCTGCACCACCAAGACTGCGCGTAGAGCACGCCGTCGACCTCCTCCAGCCCGTTGATGTTGATGCCGAGCTGGGCCATTCCGTTGACCTTGGCATCGTGCAGCCGCGGGATGATGTCCGGCCCTGGCGACGGGTTGAACACCCAGGCCTGGGTCGAAACCCGGCCCAGCGGCTCGCTGTGGTGATCGCCGATGTGGATGTCGGCCCGAATGGGTGTGATCTTGCCGAGCTGATTCGTAGGGATGGCCACGCCATTTACGCGGCGGCGAACGAGGAGGAAGTACATAGGGCACCAATACTGTATGGATAAACAGTATCGTATAGGCGGGATCGGTCGCGGGCAATTGCCGGTCAGCGGATCAGTGAAGAGGTGGCAAATCCTTGCCTCTCGCCTTGGCGATGACGCGAAGCTGGTAATCGGACACCACCTGGAACAGCGACTCAGCCAGTAGACGCAGGCGTTCGATCTCCTCCGCCGGCGCTCCGCGATCCTGAGCCTGGTGGTACTCCCGCAGTGCGTCGATAGCCTGCTGAATCAGCGGCTCGCCGGCCTCAACCATCCCTATGAAGGTGCGCTTGTCCAAAATGCGATGCCCTGTCCAGTTGATGAGCTGAGTATAGGACCGGTTGGGAGTATGTAGAACGGGGTCTGCTGGTGACTCTAAGGCATCAGGCTGATATTATCTGGCCACGCTAGCTTTCCACTCATAGGGACCAAGATAGCTAGAAGCCCCGGACGCCAGCATCCGGGGCTTCGTTTTTTCTGCGGGTAAGCTACGGATCCTTCATCCGGTCAACCACAGCCTCGCACGCCAGGCCGGCTATTCGGCTTCGCTCAAGCGCTGCTGCGCAGCTGCCCGCCATTCGGTCAGACTCTTCAAGCAATCCCCCGAGCACCACGACGGCAGAGGTTCTTGCCTGGCGCTGCTGGGTAGCGATGGTATTGCAGGTGGCTCGGTGGCCGGCGCGCAGTCGGTCGATTTCCCCGCGCAGCCCGCCAGCAGCAGACTCAGCAGCAACAGCCCTGCCTTCAAGATCGGTGTATTTCTCATCTGCTTTCCTTCCGGCTTCGTCCGCCACTGCCTGGCGGCGCTGTTCTTCGGTTCTGGCCTGGGCGACGGCGCGCCGTTCACGCTCGGCCACCTGCAGGCGGTAGTCGGCCAGGGCCTTGTCGGACTTGGCAGTTTCCGCCCGGGCATCAGCCGCCGCGCCATCGGCAATCACGACCCGGTACTGCTGTCCGCCGGCGACAAGCACCAGGACGATCAACCACCAGCACCAGGCAGGCACCGCGCCGAGCCAAGTCACGACAGCACTGCCTTCAGCGCGGCGGCATAGTTGCGCTTGAACTTCGCCCGCAGCTCCTCGGGCTGACGGTCATAGGCGCCAGGTCTCCATACTCGCAGGTACAGCGCCCAGGCCCCCTGCTCATCGCCGGCCGCCGGCAACGGCTTCGGATCGGTCCACAGCAGTAGCCGGGCCAGAGCCGCAGCAAGAACTGGATCACGGCCAATGGCCTGGTATATCGAGTCGGCATTGAACGCCACCCCGCGGGATCGGCAAACCTCTTGAGTCATCGCCTTTACCGAGCCGTGGGTCATCACGCCAACCACGCCGCCGCCCTTCTCGAACTGGTAGTCGCCCCGGGCTGGACCCTTGACCTGCTGCTCAAGGCGCGTCGGGTTTTCCTGCAGGCTGATGGCGTGAAGGATGATCCTCGCGGGGAGCGTGCCCATCTGCGGCGGCAGCAGTGCCAAGCCTTCTCGAATATCAGTTTCCAGTGACATGGTTTCTCCCGGAGAAAGTAAGCCCGCTCTTGGCGGGCTACATGAATTTCAGGCACAAAAAAACCGCACAAGGCGGCTCGTTTTCGTAGCTGATGGTTATGCGATTCCGTACACAGACTTCATTGCGGCAACCAGATCTGCAAGCTGAGCCTTACCAAGGTCGCTGGTCAGCAGCGATCCGTTGAACGTGTAAATGTCGCCGATCTTCGAGTTGGCCAGACCGCTGGATGGGTGATACCCCAGCTCGAGATACGAGCCATCGACAATCACCGGGGAACTGCTGCGCTGCAGGGTAGCGAAGGTTGCCGCCTGGTTGACGGCAAGCGACAGCAATTGCGAATCACTGAAGTCGATGACCACGATCGCCCATGCGCCAGCCGGGCGCGCTACTCGAGCGACTGCTGTGTTAGTGATCACTGGCCCAGCTGCCATGAAAACATCGGTGTTCGGGGAGGCTGCGAGCGATCCGTAGTAGCGCAGCGTAAGCGAGGTATATTCATCAGCAGGGCTGAAGCCAGCCAGCAGGTTGACGGCCCCGCTGGCAGAAACGTCTGCCGATGCCAGCGCTACAGCAGCAACAACGGTATAGGAAGTCGTCAGACTCCCGCTTGGCAGGGCCAGGCCCGAGTTAGATCCTGCTGCCAGTGCCTTCTTGCCAGAAACCTCGGTGAGGCTCAGGTTTTTCGGAGATGTTCCCTTGGATACGAGTGGCTGGCCAGTGACTCTACATCTGCCAGTAACGCCCCCTCCTGAAACTGCAGTCATCGCTCGAGCCGCTGCCGCATGCTTCAATGAAGAGATTTTAGCCGCCACGGTATCGGCGGCATTCATGTTGATACGCGGCGCATTTGCCGATGCCGCTGCCGTTACGCCTGGAAGGACGATCAGTTGGCCTGCCATGTGCTTTCCTTACCTTGTATCAAAGGGATGTGATGTTGATGCGCTGGTGGCATGCCCAGTTGTAGAGAGGCTGCCCGTAAGCATCCTTGTCTGGGCTGCTATCCCGCAGGCATGAGCGCGGGCCAGTGGTCGGGCCGCCGTTAGAATTTGGCAAGCCGATATCTGCCAGGCCTATGTATGAGCCAGTTCCGGTTGGATCTGCTGTCAGGGTGATATCGATGGTGTTAGGGCCAGCCATCGCTACACCCTGAATCGCCGCGACCCCATTGCTATCTACGTACCGGAAACCAAGGCTTCCTGGATCGGTCACGCTGACGTTATCGATAACGAGCGGCGCGACAGGCGTGTAAAACTGCACCCTTACGATGCGCCCAGTGCGCACAGCAGAAACCATATGTGTTGGTTTCCATGAGGCCCCATTGATGATCGCTTCGGCAGCCCTGGCATGCATTGAGCCAACCCGAACAGAGGACATCGATGGAAGATGAACACCGTCTTCAGGGTTTGTAGGTACCCAGTACTTTGGCCCGGCGCAGTAGAACCTAGACGGATACTCAAGGGCAGCCTGGAGCTGCTCAAGTGGAACGAAGCTCTCTGTTACGCCAGCATACGCACTCCAGTTGCTGATCTGGTCAAGCAGGATCGGGATCACGCCACCTTGGCCACTGACTGCCTTAATGTCGGTGTCATAGTCGGTCTGCAGCTGCAGCAACGAAGAGAGGTATGTGCCTTGGGCGGCTGAACGATCTGCCTCACCCTGAATCCAGTCAATAAACGGAACCTTGTACCCAAGTCCGCGAGCGGTGCATTCAGCCTTTGCTGCCGTGACAGCAGTCATGCTGTTCGCATACCTGCCGGTTGGAGAGCCTTTCGATAGCTGGGCGATGGTGTAACCGCCTCGCCCGTGGCAGCTCGTAAGAAGTCCAGCGTTGCTTGGCAGGCCCCGATTTCTATTAAGCTGGGCAGATAGCTGAACCGCTGGGGTTTCTTGCGTCTTCCCAACCAGTGGAATGAATGGAGCAACCATATCGGAGGTCAGCGTTGCATCCTGATTGGTAAGCCGCACACCATCCTTGATGGTGAACAAACGATTAGCCGTAGGCGGCTGGGTGGTGATCAGCGGAGAGTTCGTGCCTACTGATAGCGACTGACCTGAACTGATGATGTGAAGCAGAATCGTCACGTAATCTGCGGTCGAGCCAGGCGTAGGCGTGTCAACAGTAATGCTGCCAACAGAACCGCTCCTGCGTACATAGGAAAGCCTTCCGCTCGACACAACAGGCGAGAAGTTGTCGCCCGTCGAGGTCACCTGATAGGGGGCGTTATCGACGATCACCCAAATGTCCTGGGCTCCGATTGGCCCATCAGCGAATGCGGTGACCTCGCTGCCGCCAAGGCCGTATACCACGACCTCGCCGCTCCATTTGATGCCCAGAAGGACGACGCCGTTGGCATCAGCAACGCCCCATGCGTAGTCGCCAATCAGGTCTAGACCAGGAAGCTGATCAAGCAGCGCATGCGCGGCACCGTTTGCCTTTACCCCGAGGATCGCCCGGTAATCCTTGTCCACGACGGCCCAAGGCATTTCATCAGCCAGCGAGCGAGGCTGAGAAAGCCCGTAAGCAGCGTCCGCAGTCTCTGAGGCCCGCCTTGTCGCGCTCGCATTGGGATAGCTGTCCACGAACACAGCAGCAGTACCGCTTTTGCGGTAGACATCGACATATAGATCCGTTTCGCTAGAAAGCACGCTGAAGTTGGTTCCATCCTCCGTGCCAGCAAGGCCTTCCGCCACGGAGGTATAGGGCATTGCGCCGCCAAGCAATGTGGCCAGGTTCGTCATTACCATGGCGTTGGTAGGGCGCATCACGCCTCCGCCAACATCCATCATCTTCACTTCGGGCGACAGCAATAGCTCGTTCGTCGTCCCGACAATCCGGTCCAGCTCCTGAAGGGTCTGTTGGCCGCTCATCAAATCTTCCTCAATAAAAAGCCCGCACTAGGCGGGCTTGGTAACTTCTGCGGCGTCATGCCGGCGGGAACTGGTCGTCGTAGGTGTAAACCCTGGCGTCGTAGGGCATGCCCTTCATCGCCGTATTTCCTTCTTTTCCTGGGTCTGAACTGGTGACCAGAACCGGGTAGGCCCAGCGTGAGGCCGGGCCGAACAGGATGTGTGGCGGCTCCAGCGGGCCATCCACCACCGGAGTGAAGTCCAGGGCATCTACCCGCACCGTGTATTGATCCACCTGCGTGGCAGTCCATGGCCCGGATAGCGTGCCGTCCAGCTTGCGCACGCCGATCCGGTGCTCGCCGCCGGCGCTGAAGTCCAGCGGCTCCGAAGAAGTCAGCAGGGTTCCCGATCCGGTCACCTCGAAGGCCAGGAGAATCGCGCTCTGGCACCGTTTCGGCGCGTCATCCGCAACTGCCGCGAAGCTCAGGTAGCCGCTGTTGCTGCCGTCCATCTCGGTTTCCCAGGTGTAGGTGTCGGTCCGGAACTTCTGGTGGCCACGCCGGCGCATGCCAACCCGCCAGGCTCTGGTCCTGTCGCTGACTCCCGGCATCTTGATCTTCTCGACCTTGGTGCCGAGGTCACCTGGCCAGCGGCACTCGACCGTCTCCCACGCCCAGGTGGCGCGCGAGAAGAACTCCACATCCACGCCATCGAAGTCGTTGATCGACGGCATCGCGCCGCTGATCTTGAGCATCTTGGTCATGTTCTGCGGCGAGTAGGTTTGCGTTTTCGGACCGTAGGTCACGTCGAACGCTGCCCGAGCACTGTCACGAACCGGGCGCAGCAGGCCCCGGAAGGTCACCAGCTCACCGAAGCTGCACGCCAAGGCGTTGTTGATCATGTCCTTGACCGTGATCGTCGAGTCCAGCGTCTCGTCGTAGGTGTCGCCGCGGGCAACGCAGATGTTGTGGAAGGCCTGCCACTCGGGCAGATCCAGATCATCGTCCGTGTACCCGCGCTGCTTCAGCTGGTAGATGCACCAAGGCACGATGTCGCGGCTTGGCCCAGTACCACCCTCCATCAGCGGCAGGATACGAGTTGCCTCGACGCTGACCTGGCTCTCCGACTGCGCAGAAAGCCGGTCGCCGCCACGGATGTTGCAGGTGATGACCGTCAGGCCGGGGTAGCTGGTGGGTGAGTTCTGCATCCGCCCGCGCAGGTCCGTCCAGGTGGCGTCATCCCGCGCTTCATCGTTGATCCGGCCGGGCCGGTCAACATACTGCTTGCGGATACGGGCCTCGGCTCGCATTGCGTATGGCAGCGTGATTCGCTCGGTGAAGCCTTGGGCATCAAGTGAGCCGCCCACGTTCATGTACTGGAGCTGCGTCCAGGCACCGGCCACGTCCATGTCGCGGTACTCGAACACGTAGTAGGTCGGGATCTCGTAAATCTGCCCTTCCCGGCCGATACCGGCCAGGCCGTTGGCGTAGGTGACAGTCCACTCCAGCTGGGTGACCTTCTCGTTTTCCGGGCAGCAGGCGAATGGCCCGCGGTAGCCGCCCTGCAGGTTCGAAGCGTCCAGCGTGATGAGACCGTTCACGGTCTGCATGGCGTTGAAGCCGGGCCAGCCCGCGTCAGTCGACCCGGACGAGGTCAGGCGCTCAACCTCGAGCAGGCTCGTGCTGAACGCCGTGATCCGGTACCGCAGCCCGCGCGGGCCGATGGTGGCCAGCCCCTGCCCCAGTGCCAGACCTACCACAGGCGACCCGCCGTCATAGTCCAGCGTCATTTCCGCTGGCTGCTCGGGTATTGCACTGGTAGTTGCGGTGCCAGTCACGCCGACGGGCGACGAGCCCAAGATGGTCGATGCGCCGGTGGCCGTGATGGCCTGGCCGGCGAACGGCGTTAGTTCAACGAACCGCACCATACCGCTGCTCTGCTGCGCCTGGAATGGAGTTCCGCTGAGCTGAGTATTCAGTGCAGATACCAGGCCGGCGAGATCGGTTGTGGCGGTGTTCAACGTCACCGGGTAGGTGGACGCGCCGCGGACCAGGCTAAAGCTCAAAGGCGTGACGTCGAAGTCGTACCGGCTCGGTGCGGCTGAGCCGGTCAGCGTCGACGCGGTGCCGGGGTTGGCCGGTACGCCAGGGCTGTATGGCGTGTAGCTGTTGACCACGTATAGGCCAGCATTCGCCCCGGCCACCTCAATGAGCATCCCAGCCGTGGGATTCAGCATCTCCAGCGGGCCACGGATGATGTCGCGCCCTGCACCACCGTCGATCACCGTGTAGGTATACGGCGCAAGCACACGGACGATGATGCCGTTCGACCAGTCGGCCGGGAACTGGCCCGAGCCGGACGGCACGCTGATCGTATTGCTCACGAACTGGTACGCCGAAGCCGTGGCCGATCTGGTGAGGTCGGTGGCCATGGTCAGTTCCAGGCCGGCCGAGCCGCTGGAGCTTGCCCCAACCTCAGGAACGTTGAACCAGTTGACGTGGGCTGGGTCGCCCGACAGATCAGCGCCTGGCGGGTAAATCGTGAACGTTGCGTCGGATCCCAGAGAGATCAGCGGGGTTTCGCCAACCTTGACCTTGGCCAGCGGTACGTCGTACTCGCCTTCGCCGATGTACAGCAGCATTTCCACGCGCTGGTCACGCGGGGCGACGTGCGCCCGGCGGGGCTGGGTCAGGTACGACGGATAGACCCGCTGGTGCCCTGCGATCTGGCGCACTGGCTCGCCCAGCTTGACCTTGTTGCCCTTGGCGCTGGCCTCGGTCAGGGGATCGCCCTGCTGGGTACCGGCGCTGGATGGCATGCCGGGCATCTTGGGCATGATCGACTTCAGCACCGCCTTCGCACCTTTGAACAGCGCAAAGGTGATGGAAAACGGGTCTGTGCCCTTGGGCTCCCGGTAGATCTGTAGTAGGTCCGAAGGCTTGAACTTCACCTTGTGCCACACGTGCTGCTCGATTACCTCATCATTGAGCACAACGCTGATTGGCGGACTTTCCCGGCGCTCATAGGACGGGGCAAGGGACTTCAGCCACTCCTCAATGGACATGCGGCGGTCGGTCTTCCAGGTGCCGAGCGGCGCCGTGTCACTCAGCTTGTTCGGATAGAACTCGATCACGGTAATAGACCACCTTGGGGTGAGCGGCTTCGAACTCGCCGGTTGTGCGGAGGCATGCGCCGCCGGGGTTTGTGTCCAGCACCTTCAGCCGGCCCTCGCTGAGGAGCACCGTGCCGACATGCAAAAGCGCTGTTCCGCGCAGCACTGCTGCAATTGCCCCAGGCTCCGGAGCGCACTCCTCCATCGCCTTGCGCAGGCTGCGGTAGGCCTTGGTGTTTTCGCGGATCTTGTCTTTGCCAACCGCCCCCAAGCACGGGAGCCATGGCAGACCGAACAGGTCGTGACGGATCGCCCGGCACATGCCCCAGCAATCGAAGGCAGTAGGCCCCCGTGCACCCTCGCGATACGGGGCGCGCATGAAATTCTCGATCATGGTCAGATGTACTTCAGGCCAGGTGCCAAGGTAGTGGTCAGCACGGTGCGCAGACCGTTGGTGTTGAGCAGGTCAAAGAAGCCGGCGGTGAGCTTGGCCACGTCGTCTTCGTACTCCCGGCTGAGCAGCGTCATGCGGTACCGCTCTTGCGGGAACGTCAGGTCTTCGGCCAGATAGCGCCGGAAGGTGATGATGAAGCGATCGTCGGCTGCTTTGGCCTCCTCCACGACCTCCTGCACCTCGCCCGTGACGTTGTCCAGGCCCAGCACCAGGTTCTGGAACGCGCTGTTGTCGTTCTTGGGTAGGGCCAAGTCCATGGCCATTGCGACGAAGGTAAGCGTCCGGCCGTCCTCGGTGATGCACACCCGGTCTTCCCAGCCGGAGCAGTAAAGGTGAGAGACCGTGCCGCCCTCCTTCCGCGCCTCGATCGTGTCGACCAACTCCCCGCGCCCCGAGGCGTAGCACTCTTCGATCAGACTCATCCGAAGTACTCCGTGTGCCACTTATCAAGGATGGATTGCAGGCCGGCGTTGAACTGGTCGAGCGGCATGCCCAGGTAGGCGCCGAGGTACTGGTCCTCGGTGTAGACCGGCCGTTTCTTGAACTCCAAGCGAGCAGAGAACCGCCAGCGCTTTATCTGAGCCAGTTCCCCGCCGGTGGGGATGCCCTTGAAATGGACCAAGTGCACCTGCATGCCCAGCGGGGTCTGAAGCGGCATCTCGAACCACTCGACGCCAAGGTTCAGAGCCCAGGTATACCAACCCTCGAACAGCGCAGCCTCTTCCTGGCTGAAGTTGAATGTGAACTGAGCGGAGGTCGGGGGATTGCTGGTTACCCGTCGATACCGCGACCGGCCGGTGACCATCGGCGTGGCCCGCATCGGATCGACCGTGCTCAGGCCATACCCCTCCTGCAGAGGAAGTGGCAATTCTGCCGGGTATTGAATCATTGCCATTCCTCATTAGGAGCCAGAACGCTTCCAGCCATAAGCACCCTCGCCCGCATCCACCACACTGCCGACGCCAGTAGCGAGCTGCTGGGCAACCTCATCAACGGCAGCTTTGATGATGATGTCCGTGTCCCCATTAGGGCGTTGGCGTGTCTCCATTTGGCTGTTGGTGTAGTTGTGGACGTTGATGTTCTGCTGGAATCCAGCCGCGCTGGTGGTTCCGGCTTGGCCTTGCGAGCCGCCGGTCATGCGTGCCGAGGTGATTGGCGTGACATTGCCGGTACGCAACGCCTCGACTGCAGAGACACCGCCAAAGCGGCGGATGTCAGCCTGCGACCACACCACTTCACCTTTGTGCACCACGCCGGCCGGCTCGTACTTACCGCCTGCACCGGTGTAGCCGCCCTCGGAAAATCCTTTGAGCAGTGCATACGCCGCGACCAGCGCGCTGCCACCAACGACCGCCGCAGCACCGAACGTACCAATCGATGCCGTCAATGCAGCCGGCGCCCAGGACGCCAGCGTCTCAGCTGCTGCAGCCAGGTTGGCGGTCAGGACAGTGCCTATCGACGACAGGCTGCTGGCCGTCGTAACCGCGTCCGTGGTCAGCTTGGCTGTGGTCTTGACGCCTTCCGCCGCGACCGTCTCCGTTGCCTCCGCTTCGATCCCGG